>CAYUAL010000050.1:0-956 GCA_964442815.1 uncultured Alphaproteobacteria bacterium
CAGCCCACCCGGAATAAGAGTTCAGCATGGAAACAATAACCGGCATATCCGCTCCTCCAATAGGGATAATGAGCAGAATACCTAAAAGGAACGAAACGAAGGTTAATAAAATAAAAACCTGTACTGACTCAGAAAAAGCAAAATACCCTATCAATCCTACAAGCCCCAAAGCTAAGAGGGCATTTAATACGTGCTGTCCCTTAAATATTTTTGGAGCACCGGATACAAGCCCTTGAAGCTTGGAAAAAGCAATAAGAGACCCCGTAAAGGTAACTCCACCAATAACCGTTCCTAGACCCATCTCAATAAGATTCCCGAAAGGAATTGTGCCTATACCACCAAGCCCAAAAGCTATAGGATTATATAATGCTGCAGCTGCCACGCACACAGCCGCTAATCCTACAAGAGAATGGAAAGCTGCCACTAATTGCGGAAGCGCCGTCATTTTAATACGATAAGCAATCAATGCTCCGATAGCACCTCCTATAACAATACCTGCTAAAATAAGCTCATAGCTAAGAACCTGGGGCATCATAAGCGTCGTGAAAATAGCCAGCCCCATCCCAAACATACCAACATAATTTCCAAGTCTAGATGTTTTAGGAGAAGATAACCCTTTTAAGGAAAAAATGAAGCAAACAGAGGCTATTAAATATAAAATGGCAGATACGTTCTCTGTCATGAGTTTAGATCCTTTTATATTTCTTTTTTAGGCGTGTCTTTTTTCTTAAACATGGCAAGCATACGCTGTGTTACTAAAAAGCCTCCAAATATATTAATAGAAGCTAAAATAACCGCCAAAAATCCCATAATTTTAGAGAGCGAAAAAATACCTTGCCCCGCAGCCAACAATCCTCCCACGATGATAACAGAAGAGATAGCATTCGTTACTGCCATAAGGGGAGAGTGAAGAGCGGGTGTTACATTCCAAACAACATGATACCCTACAAAAACTG
>CAYUAL010000050.1:966-10864 GCA_964442815.1 uncultured Alphaproteobacteria bacterium
AAAAACGGTTAATGCAATCACAAACCCATCCACTTGAAGACCATGATGGACCAAATCAGGTAGAGTATCTATCATAAAAAATCTCCTTATCTATTGTCATATCCCGCGGCTTGACCGCGGGATCCAGTCATTTTCCAGGTTCCCCTGGACCCCGCTATCAAGTAGCGGGGTGACGCTGTTGTCATTTTGTTAAAAGAGTCGCTTGCAGAATTTCATCCTCTATATTTACTTTTGACTCTTTCTTTTCTGCATCCCATAAAAGGCCTAGAAAAGCAGCCACATTTTTTGCGTAAAGAGCACTGGCATCTGTAGGAATGCGTGCTGGTAAATTTGGGTAGCCTAAAATTTTTATACCTTTATAGTCCACAATTTTATCGAGCTTGCTCAAAGAGCAATTCCCCCCCATCTCCACAGCCATGTCCACAATAATAGACCCGGGAACCATTCCTTGAAGCATGTCTTCTGTCAAAAGGATTGGGGCTTTTTTTCCTGGGATAAGCGCCGTTGTAATAACTATATTAGCTTTTGTTACTGCCTGGGTTAAAAGCTCTTTCTGAGCTTGCTGGTAAGTCTCGCTCATTTCTTTGGCATATCCGCCTTGACCTTCTCCAGATTCCTTTACAGAATCAACGCAAAGGAAAGAAGCACCCAAGCTTTCGACCTGTTCCTTAGCCACAGGACGTACATCATATGCCGAAACAACAGCCCCTAATCGCTTTGCTGTTGCAATGGCTTGTAATCCTGCAACCCCCGCCCCTAAAATAAGGACTTTCGCAGGCATCAAGGTTCCTGCAGCTGTCATCATCATAGGAAAAACACGCCCAAAAGCATGTGCCGCTTCTACAACAGCTCGAAATCCTGCTAAATTACTTTGAGAAGAGAGAACATCCATAGTTTGCGCACGTGTAATACGAGGCACTAATTCTAAAGAAAAAGCTTTTAACTCTTTTTCTTTATAAGCCTGAAGAGAAGAGACGTCCGCGCTCAATCCTCCTAAAAGACCAACCAGATAAGCTCCTTTCTTTAAAGGAGTTACCTCATCCTCTTCTCCCTCTCCTTTAAGCAGAGGTCTTTGAACTTTTAAAAGAATATCTGCATCCCCAAGAACCTTAGAAGAAAAAGAAAAAAGCTTCGCCCCAGCTTTAGAATACTGTTCATCTTCAAAATAAGATTGTTGCCCGGCACCCTCTTCTATCCAAACATCTATCCCCATAGCTACATATTTTTTTGCGGCTTCCGGAGAAAGGGCGACACGCGTTTCAAAAGGACGACGTTCTTTTAGGACTACAAGTTTCATGCGTTTTATCTTCTTTTTCTATAAAACTAACCTATAGGGATATACTATATTTTTTTTCACTTCGAAAGAAGAGATCTTTATATTTATGGTGTAGGAGTGGCTGGCTGAGCAGAAGGAGCAGGAGCGGCTGGAGCAGCTGTTGTATCGCTACCTGTAACGGGCTGAGCTCCAACTAACCCAAACAAACCTGGTGTTACAAACCCTTGTGCGTTTGTATCTGCTCGACGTTCTGCCCGGACAAGCGCATTTTCATCATCTTTTGCATCTTCTTCTGCAGATTCTTCCGCTGGTTCTTCTTCTACTGGTTCCTCTACAGTTGGCTGCTCTATAACTGCTTCTTTTGCAACTGGCTGCTCTATAACTGGTTCGACTGGCTGTTCTTCCACGACTGGAGGAGAAGGCATAATTTCCGTAAGAGGCGGAGGCAAAGCCTCAGAAGCTGCCCCTGAGAGTGATTGAAGCTGCTGCGCATGCTGTTGATACTCTTTCGCAAGTGCATTATAAGCTTCAATATATTTGTGATAAGCCGCAAGGGAACCTTGTTGAACCCATCTTTTTGTATATTCCTGACCAAGAACCTCAGCTTTCTGTCTAAAGTTTTGGAGAAGAGATGTTTCTTTTTGAACAGCCTCTTCTAATTGTTTATGCTGAGTTTGAAGAATTTCTAGTTTATTATTTGCGGTTGATTGATCTGCTTGTAGTTTATTTAATTCTGTTTCATCAATGAGAAGTTGGCTTTGAAGATGTTGTACTTGCTTTTGAAGGTCATCCATCGTTTGCGCATCTGTTGATTCACTTGACTCTGCATCTTTAAGTTGTCGTCTAGCCATTTCTAGGTCTGTCTGCCCTTGTTGAACAGCCTGTGATTGTTCCGTTATTTGATCATTCAATTTCTTCACTTGGTCTTGAGCTTGTGCGATAGCTGCATCCAAATTAGCTTTCACCTCTTCCTGGGTTGTCACGCCAGTTTGATCTGTTTTTACTTGCTCTTGTGCTTTGTTTATTTGCTCTTGGAGAGACTGATCTCCTGTTTGCTGTTGGCCAATAGTAGTTTGCAAAGTTGAAGCTACTCCCTCACTTGTCTGAACTGCAGAGTTTTCTTTAGCGAGTTCTGTTGTATATTGGCTCTCTAGTGGATTCTGGCTAGCTATTATTTGTTTAGCATTTTCTATATCAGCATTTGTAGAAGCAATTTGCTTATTAATCTGGTCTACTGCAGCATTTGCTTGAGCCAACCTAGCTTGCGCTGCTTGAATCTCGCTTGAAGAAGGTTTAAGAGCATTATTAGCTGTGGTAAGTGCAATTTGAGCCGCTGTTTGTGCCTGCTGTGCGGCTATAAGAGCAGTATTTTCTTTCTGAGATTTGGCTAATGCTACCTGGTATGCCCTATTTGCGTCTGAGACTTTTTGTTGTAGAGGAGTAAGGTCAGCTTTCACCTGATTAAGCTGCGTCTGTAAGGAAGTAAGTTTCTGGCTTGCCCCTGGAAGCTGCTGGGCACTTTGTTGTCCTGCCTGGACTTGCTGTAAATACCCTAATTTTGTTTGCAAGGCTTGATAAGCCGGGTTAGGGTTCGAAATCCACCATTCAGAATAATACCTATATTTGGGGCTACCAATAGTAAGATAACTATACCCTCGTACCCAAAAGCCATAGTCCCAATATCCAGGGACATTTACAGTTACCATATTGTATCCAGCCAATACTCTCTCTTCAGGGTGGGTAACTGAAGGTATACTATTTAATGCTTTCTGTGTTGCGCTAATCTGTGCACTCAAATCAGTTGTAGAAACTTTCATCTGGGCAAGTTTTTGCTGGGCTATTTTTCCAAGTTGAATTACCGTCTTAAGGTTAGCGATACCACCTTGTTCTGTCGTAATTGCTGCCTGGGTAGTATTAAGAGAATTTTCTGCAGCCGTTTCCTGGATTTGAGCTTTTTGAAGGGCTTGTTGCGCATCAGTAGCCAAGAGACTATACGTTTGTGCTAATGCTTGCACCTTTGCATCCTTAGCATCT
Source organism: uncultured Alphaproteobacteria bacterium (assembly GCA_964442815.1). Taxonomy (GTDB): domain Bacteria; phylum Pseudomonadota; class Alphaproteobacteria; order 16-39-46; family 16-39-46; genus CAYUAL01. The sequence continues at coordinate 4,277 of CAYUAL010000050.1, forward strand.
TCTATTTTCAAAGCTTTTTTAGCAGCCTCTACAGCAGCCTGATCTGAAGATACCTTTCTTTCTAGCTCTTCAAGACTAGAGCTAGCCGTCTTTACAGCTGTTTGGTCAGAAGAGAGCTTTCCTCCAAATGTCTTAATATTCTCATTATCCTGATCTATGGCTTTTTGAGCTTTATCTGCAGTCTCTTGCACAGCTGCAAGAGCGGCTTTTGTTTTATTATACACACCGATATCTGCAGCCGTTGTTTTTTTATCTCCTGTCTCCTCTTCACGTTCTTTGCTTATTTTTTGGTTTTCTGCCTCTAATTGCTGTTGTAATGCTGCAACTTTTTGTTGTGCATCTGCCAAGATTTGCTGCTCTTTAGAAAGCTGATCTGAAGCTTGTTTTTTCTGGTCTTCCAGACTTTGTATATCTTTCTTTTTAATATCTATATCAGATTGTTGCTGCTGAAACACGTGTTGTGCATACTGCAAAGCAGTTTGCCTCTGATCAACTGTCTTTGTATCTTCTTTTACCGTTTCTTGTACCTTAACGAGATCTCTTTTTGCTGTTTGTTCTTTTTCTTGAACCTCATGAACTTGCGTACGAGATTTTTCAACAGTACCTTTCTGCTTTTCTATCTCTGACCGAAGGGTTTCTATTTTTTGTTCTTTTTTCTGAATACGAGCTTCGTTAACTCCAATTTGAGAGCCCCTCTCTTCCTGGACTTTTGCTCGCGCAGTATCGCTCTCTGCTTCTCCTTTAACATCCAAAGATATGGAGCAAAAAAAGATACTTAAAGCATAAAAAAGCTTTTTTTCTTCTCTGAGAGAAACATATTTGAGGTATTTTTCTAAATCCCAAATCATTTTCTATATAGATATTATTATTGGGAACCCACATCGTTCCATACTTTAGTATGCCATTCTTTTTATTATATGCCTATAGGGATTTTAAGTGGCGCGCCCTAGAGGATTCGAACCTCTGACCCACAGCTTAGAAGGCTGTTGCTCTATCCAGCTGAGCTAAGGGCGCATGCAGCAACAAGTCATGCTCGTACGTGACACGAGCATCTCTAAATGATCTCGATTCTCGCGTCAAGCGCGAGAATGACTTTAAAAGATGATAAAGATTTTTTTCTTTTATGCAAGAGGCCTATCAAACCGAAAATTATCTGCGTAGCATTTTGGCTTAAATTTCACTGTATGTACGTCTTGGATTGTATAAGTATATTTTTCCTTTTGTGCAAAATGGATGGCCTCTTCTAAAGTATCGAATTCTAGGTGCACTTCTTCTAAAGTATTATCTCCTGCAACCCAGCCAGTTATGGGGTCTTTTCGGGAAGGGAAAGCACCTTCGAATACCATCAGCCATTTACATGTCTTGGCTTTACCAGACTGCATAGTGTTTTTACAAGGTTTATAGATACGAACGTGAGGCATTTTTTTCCTTACAACATGTCATCCTCGCACTTGATGCGAGGATATCTTCATACAAGAAGATTCTCGGGTCAGGACCGAGAATGACCTTTTTTAAGGTTGGCCTGCCAACCGAAGCTCGAAGAGCGTAGGTTGGTCGGGGCGAGAGGATTTGAACCTCCGACATCCTGCTCCCAAAACAGGCGCGCTACCAGGCTGCGCTACGCCCCGAATATGCATTTGTGTTTACACGACGATTTCCAGAAAGGCAAGAGGAGAAAAAAATAAATACCCCCCTTTAGTAAAGCACATTAAATGAAAGAGCTCTTAATTATACCACTTACGCATAATTAATATAAAATTTTCTCTTGTTTTTTGTAAAAAAGTTCTTATATAGGTACAAGATTTATACAAAATATTTTATTTGATGCCTTTTCATAAATAGGAATTTTATATGTTTTCATATTTTATACGATTTTCTTTGTTGGTTGTTTTTTGCTTACTTTTTGGATCTTTTCAAAGTTTTGCTGTATTTCCAGAAGAAATGGAAGAAGTGCTAAGAAAAGTCCACTCTACAATTCCACCTGCAACAACAAAAACTGTAGAGTCCTTGCCTCTTAAAGAACAAGTACCTTTAATTTTTACCGTAAAACTTCCTGAAATACGAGAACTTCCACCCGCAGAAGGCAACCGCTTCTTTGACGACGCAACTGAGCAAGAAAAGCATTCTATTTACCAATTTAGTTTAAAATTTAATGGCCTTGCCCCCTCCGATATATCTTATCTAGATAAAGAGAGTAGTAGAAGACAAAAAGTTAAAATAGAAAATCGATTGATTGGGTTCTTAGATATAAAAATAATTTATAATAAAGAAACAGGGCAACGCATTGCCTATCTTGACGAAGTTAATTTCGAGCCTCATGTCCAAGGGATTGGGTTAGGACACATTGCTCTTACTTTCTTTGCCCAATTTGTTGATACTTTAAAATGTGACCTTTCTTTTCTTAAGCTTTTATCAAATGAAGCGCATACATGCGCCCTATATGAAAGATATGGGTTTGTATTTACACAAAGATCTCTTGATAAATTAGAAATGTGTAGATTTGGGTTAGGTGAAACAAGAGAAAATTCTGGTGCCGCTGTTTCTGCGGTAATGGAAAAGTATAGTCCTCTAAAAATGGTTCGACTTTCTGAAAGAAATTATGCACAAACTTCCAGTGCTGGATGTGCAGAAGCTGAACCCTTATCTCCTTCAAAAACACTGGAGGTAAATACATCGACAAGCCCTATAAGTCCTCTTAAACTAAAAGCAAGACGGCGTCTTGCTCTTGAGGAGTGTGTAGAAGATGCCAACTGCGATAGAGACGCGAAAGAAAATAGTCTTGTTGTAGTTGCAGGGTCTTAATTAGCAATAAAAAATATACCAAGGGGAATCTAACAGATTCCCCTTTTTACGTTGGTAGTAACTCAACATAATTACGTTTTTTTCTAGTACATCACGAGTCTTCTTTTTCTACGCACATGGTATCTTTATTTATTATACCAATTGGTGTTATCTTCCTGTCATTGATAGGATGAGATAGAAAAAAATGACCGTTTCTTTCCAGGACCTTATTTTTAAATTACAGACTTTTTGGGCGCGTCAAGGATGCGCTATTTTACAACCTTATGATTTAGAAATGGGAGCGGGCACTTTTCATTGGGCAACAACTTTGATGACTTTAGGAAAGAGGCCTTGGAAATGCGCGTTTGTACAACCTTCCCGCCGCCCTTCCGATGGAAGGTATGGGGAAAACCCTATTCGCTTGCAATGCTTCCATCAATTTCAAGTTTTAATTAAACCTTCACCTTTGCCATCTCAAGAACTTTATCTAGAAAGCCTTAAGGAAATAGGAATAGATTTTTCTAAGAATGATATTCGTTTTGTGGAAGATGACTGGGAGAGTCCAACGTTAGGAGCTGCCGGTCTAGGATGGGAGGTTTGGTGCAACGGACAAGAAATAAGCCAGTTTACGTATTTCCAACAAGTGGGTGGTCTGCCCTGTGATCCTGTATCCTTAGAATTAACCTATGGTCTTGAGCGTATTGCCATGATTTTGCAAAACGTAGATGCATTTTGGGATTTGAATTGGAATGGAAAAGAAGGCGCGAAGAAAATTACCTATGGGGATATTTTCTTAAAATTTGAAAAGCAGTTTTCTACTTATAATTTTGAAGAGGCTAATACGGAAGTTCTATATCGTCATTTCCAAGATGCTGAAAAAGAATGCCAAGATCTGTTAGAAAAGGATCTAGTTCTTCCTGCCTATGAGCAATGTATTAAAGCAAGCCATTTGTTTAATCTTTTAGAAGCACGGGGAAAAGTAAGCGTAACAGAACGTGCCGGTTACATTGGGCGCGTGCGCGCTTTGGCAAAGGCTTGCTGCGAAAAATGGGTAGACCAAGAACGCCTTCTGGGGTTTTGAAATATTAGTTTTTTTGAGAGGGCGAAATGATGTTGAAAGAAAAGTCTTTAAGAAAGAAAGATTCTTTGCAAGACACTCTTTATTTAGCTTCTATTCCTGGAATGGTGGAATCCATTATAGAAGGAACAAAAGAGCCTCTTTTACAATGTTCGCAGGAGCTTGAATTTTGGCCTAAGAAGCAATGCGGTACGCAAAAAGATTATAGTTAATTGATAAAATACAATAAGAGATAAATTTATGGCTTCTTTTTTCTTTGAATTCTTAACTGAAGAAATTCCAGCACGGATGCAGTCTGGGGCACGGGAGAATTTAAAAGCTCTTTTAGCCCAAGAGTTTGCAGAGCATAGACTTGCCTTCTCTGAGATATATACTTTTACAACGCCACGGCGTATTGGGGCCCATGTGAAAGGGCTTCCGCAAGAGCAAGCAGCCTATAAGGAAGAAGTGCGTGGTCCTCGCGTAGAAGCGCCAGAAGCTGCTGTCGCAGGCTTTTTAAAATCCCAAAATCTAGAGTCTTTAGATCAATGTGCTCAAAAAGAAACGTCGAAAGGGCTTTTTTGGGTCTATGAGAAAGAAGCAAAGGCGCGCCCTACGAAAGATGTTCTAGGAGAAATTCTCACTCATATTATTCAAACCTTTCCTTGGCCAAAGTCCATGCGATGGGGGACTGAGACAGCCCTATGGATACGCCCCTTACGCGGGATTCTTGCTCTTTTTGAAGGAGAGGTTGTTCCGTGTGAAATTAACGTAGATTCTTATAAAATTATAAGCGGCAGTACTACAGTAGGGCATCGGTTCTTAAGCCCTGAGGTTTTTGAAGTGTCTTCATATGAGGAGTATAAAGAAAAACTAAAGGCCCATTATGTGCTTGTAGAGCCTGAAGAGCGCCAAGCTGTACTTCTTCAAAAAGTAAATGAGATTGTGAAAGGACAGAATCTTTCTTTAATGAAAGATCCAGGGTTGCTAGAGGAAGTGACGGGACTTGTGGAATGGCCTGTTCCTTATAGTGGGTCTATTCCCCTTGAGTTTATGGGGCTTCCACGAGAGGTTCTTACTACTTCTATGCGGGTGCATCAGCGGTATTTTTCTCTAGAGACACTTAGTGGAGAAATGGCCCCGTATTTCGTTTTTATAGCTAACCAAGAAGGATCGGACCAAGGTGCTACGATTATTCGAGGGAATGAGAAAGTTCTTCGTGCGCGTCTTACGGATGCTCTCTTCTTTTGGGAGCAAGATAAGAAGCAGCCCTTAGAAGTCTTTATAGAGCTATTAAAAAACCGCGTTTTCTATAAAGGGTTAGGTACGCTTTATGACAAGGCAAAGAGATTAGAGAGTTTATGTGGCGGTGCTTTTGGTAAGATCCTTTTAGAAAGAATGTCTGCTTCTTTAGATTTGCTTGAAAAAGGCTCCCAGGCAGGATTATTAGCAAAAGCAGATCTGACAACGCAAATGGTAGGAGAGTTTCCCGAACTACAAGGAATTATGGGATCTTATTATGCCCAACATCATGAGTATGCTCCGGAAGTTTGTGAAGCTATTTACACACAATACAAAGTACAAGGTACACAACCTTTAGCTATTCTTTTATCGTTGGCCGATCGGATTGATAGTCTATATGGGTTTTTCTCTTTGCAGCTCTTTCCTACGGGGTCAAAAGATCCCTTTGCTTTGCGGCGGGCAGCCTTAGGAATTATTCAGCTCTTAAGACAAAATAATCTTTCACTACCTCTTTCAAACTTATTCCAGCAAGCTCATGTTGCTTATGAAGCTCAAATGCTTCCCCAGGAAAATGGGAAGTTGGTGCTTAGACCTTTCGAAGAGATTTTTAAGGATCTTAAAACCTTTTTTGTAGAGCGCTTACGGGCACTTCTACGAGAGGAAGGATATGCTGCAGATACTATCCAAGCAAGCTTTAAAGAGGGATGGGATGGGGACATTCCCCTATTCTTTGAGCGCGTAAAAGCTTTGGATGCTTTTTTTCAAGAATCCTCCTCTCAAGCTTTGTTTTTTGCGTATCGTCGTGCGAGTTCGATTTTGAAAGGTGTTCATCTTTCTAAAGAAGTAAAGATTAATCCTAAATTCTTTGTAAAACCTCAAGAGCAAGAGCTCTCTAAAGCTCTTTCCTTTGTAAAAGAATCTATACAAGGCTTAACCCCAAGAGATTTTGAAAAAAAGTTTATGATTTTAACGTCTTTAAAGGCCCCTTTGGATGCTTTCTTTGACCATGTGACAGTTAATGTGGAGGAAGAGCCTCTTCGCCAGAATCGTTTGGCTCTTTTACAAGATGTTACGAGCTTGTTTGAGGATTTGGCTGATTTCTCTAAAATAGAGAAGGAGGGGTGATCTTAAAGCATGGGCATTCTCGCGCTTCCTGTCCGCCGAAGCCTTGGCGAAGGAGGAGACGCGAGAATCTTTTTAAAAAGCCAGATCCTCGGCTCAAGCCCGAGGATGACTTTCATTTAACAAAGCAAACTGTATGCAAAACATCTTATATTTTTTAAAAACTATAAAAACCTTCGTAGGTTCTTTTTTTCGAAAAATAACTATAGGGGCACGGGTTTTGCTTATCCAAGACGGAAAAATTCTGCTTATTAAACATACCTACATGCCAAAATGGTACAGCGTAGGTGGTGGTGTAGAAAAAGGAGAAAGCCCACTTCAAGCTATCTATCGAGAAGCTCAGGAAGAAGTAGGTGTTCGGTTTTTAGAGCCACCATCTCTTTTGG
>CAYUAL010000051.1:0-10755 GCA_964442815.1 uncultured Alphaproteobacteria bacterium
ATAGTTTTTTCTTGCCTTTTTCTTTTAAGGTAAGCCTTATCTCAAATATAGTCAATATTTGAGATAAGAGCTTCTTAACACGTATTTAAAAAAGAATTGTTGCCTTGGTACTCTCAGGTCTTCATGATAGTCATAATGCCACTCTTTCTTTAGCTATGGTTCACCTTTAAGCTAAGTCCTAGAGCATATACTTCTTTTCGAGAGAGACCAGTTTCTTGTGCTGTAATTTGAGAGGCTTCTTTTAGGGAATGATTAAGAAGAAGAGATTGAAGGAGAGCTTTGGTTTCTTCTATGGAAAAAGTCTGATTTTTTTCAGTCGCTCCTCCAATACATAAAACCATCTCTCCTTTGATCATTAAATAATCTTTTTGAGCTAGGATCTCTTCTAAGGTTCCTCTCTTAACTTCTTCAAATTTTTTGGTGAGTTCTCGTGCTAGCGCACAAGATCTGTTGCCTAAGATTGCAAGGCAATCTTCTAGAGTATCTAGAATTCGGTGAGGAGACTCCAAAAATATAAGGGTAGAAGATAAAGACTTATAAGACTCTAAGAAGCGTTGCCGAGCCGTTCTTTTGCTGGGCAAAAAACCGCCAAAGAAAAAAGACGTACAAGGAAGTCCCGATAAAACAAGGGCTGTTAAGGGAGAAGAAGATCCTGGGATCGCAGTAAAAGGAATATTTTGGCGTATTACTTCTTGTAGTAAGGGGAATCCAGGATCTGAAATAAGAGGCATTCCTGCATCAGAGATAAGGGCTATTTTTTCTCCTTTTTGAAGATACTTTATGATCTCTGGAAGTCTCTGTTGACTATTATGATCATGGAAGCTCACAAGAGGTTTTTTAATAGAATACGCATTTAAAAGTTTTTGACTTACTCGAGTGTCTTCACACACAATGCGATCTACTTGATACAAGATAGATAGCGCTCGCAAGGTAATATCGCCTAAATTACCAATAGGGGTTGCCACAAAGTAAAGCCCAGGCATAATAGGAGTGCGTAAAAAGGGTAGGAGTATTTCGGATGTGGGTATCACAGTTTGTCCAACAAAATAATTTTTCTATAAAGTATTCGTTAGGAAGTATTGTAGCAGGTCTCTTTAGTATACTTTTGGTTCTACCAGGGTGTCAAACAGCACCTTCTGAGTCTGTTAGTGTACAAGAACCCTCTGCTCAAGTTCAAGTTTTTCCTTCAGTGCCCACGCCTATAAAAGAAGAAAAACTCCCTACGGAAGAAGAAACTATGAAAACGCCTTCTGTTTCTCCTTCTTTTTCTGTGTTTAAATCTACACAACCCTCTTTTCGGGTAGCTTTTTTAGTGCCTTTCTCAGGAGCACATGCATCTATAGGCCAAGCTTTATGGGAAGGGGCACAAATAGCTTATTTTGGAGATAAGAATGAAAACGCAATAGATCTTCTTCCTAAAGACACAAAAGGAACTCCTCAGGGGGCTGAGGAGGCTTTGACGGCGCTTTATCAAGAAGGAGGTATAGATTTTATTATTGGGCCTCTTCTTTCAGAAGAAGTAAAGACGATAACGCCCCTTGCATGGCAAAAAGGTGTTCCTGTCTTATCTTTCTCAAATACATCTAGTGTGGCAGGAGATAATATTTTTATTCTTGGGTTTTCTCCAGAAGAGCAAATGCGTGTCCTATTGCGCTATGCAGCTTCTCAAAGATTAGGGCAATTTGTTTTGCTTATTCCTGCTTCTGAATATGGTAAAAGAATACAACGAGTAGTGCATCAATTTTTTAGCATAACACCGGGTGTAAATTTAAAAGAAGTAATTACTTATCGTGAAGATGGGATGGATATTTCAGAAAAGATTGAAACTCTTCGTCTAGAAGGTGTCGATGCGCTTCTTATTCCTGAAGGAGGAGAAAATCTTCTCAGAATTCTTGCAGCCCTTAATAGAAATGTTACTTATAGCTCTTCTAAACTTAAACTTATAGGCTCTGGGCAATGGGATGATCCGAGTTTGTTTTCAAACCCTCTTATTCAAGGAGGATGGTTCTCTGGTACCACTTCTTTAGATCGCATCTTGTTTGAAAAAACGTATGAGCAAGACTATGGGCATCTCCCTGTTCGGCTTGCTTCTTTGGGATATGACGCCGTAAAGGTTGCTATAGAAATTGCTGAAAAAGGGGGATCTATTGTACAAACAATTACCCGACCACAAGGTTTTCAAGGGGCTGAATCTGCGTTCTTTTTTACTCCAGGAGGAGAGGTTCAGCGTAAATGGGTTGTATACGAAATCAATCAGGCTTTGGATGGTAAGGTTCGCCTTTTACCCCCTGCTTCATAGTAGATAGAGGAAGTCCCATAGCCTCATACATAAGAGCTTTTTTTAAAGAAGGAATATGGTCAACAATACGAAGACCTGTCCTGCGTAAAAAGGACATTGGGCGCTCTTTTCGCCCAAATAAGTTGAGAAGGCCATGTGTTGTTGCAAAAAGACTAAGTGTATCAAACCGTCGACCTCTTTCATAAGCTTTTAAGAGCGTTGGAGAACCAGGATCAAGCCCCAGGTGGAGAGCTTGAGAAATTTTATCAGCGAGCAAAATAACATCCTTTATTCCAAGATTTAACCCTTGCCCTGCCACGGGATGAATTCCGTGTGCAGCGTCTCCAAGGAGGGCTGTACGTGATTTAATAAAAGAAGGCAAAATCATGGCGGATAAAGGATAGACCCAGCGTTCATTTAAAAGAGTAGGAGGGCCATATCGCTCTACGCTCCATTTTTTAGAAAGAGCCTCTTCAAATTCTTCTATAGAACAAGAAGAGAGAAATGCACTTTTTTCAATGGATTCACACCAAACAAGTCCACTTTGATGAGGGTGCGCGGTTGTTCCTTTTAAAGGCAACGTTGCAAAAGGACCTTCTGGGAAAAAAGCTTCTAATGCCCAACCACGATGGGGAAAAGGATGAGATATGCGGCATACAATCGCTTTTTGAGAATAAGGTAAAATATAATTTTCAAAGTGCTGTAATGTACGTACTTTCGAAGTTCGTCCATCTGCTCCAATGAGAACTTGTGTCTCTATCGTCTTATTATTGCTTAAGGTAAGAGAAAGAGAAGCTTCTTTATTATCTAGAGATTCTAAGGAAGTTTGGGAACACAGAAGTATATTCTTTTGTGCTGTAACAGCTTCATAAAGAGATTTTCTTAAAAGATAATTTTCAACGATATAACCAAAAGGTTCTCCTATGGATTTATGATCGTAATGTACACCCTCATGATCTAACCCTTCTGTAACAAGAATATCTAGAATAGGTTCTGCCTCTTTTTCTAACGAAGACCACAAAGAAAGTTCTTTTAAAAGTTGCACTGTTCGATAGGTTAATGCAACGGTTCTGCCGTCTGGCATGGGGGAAGAAAGGCTCTTAGAGGAAGCTTTTTCTAAGATAATAATGGGTGGGCGGGAGGTGGTTTTTTCTTTTTTATATAAATGATTGCTCAGTAAAAGACTAAAAAGTAGTCCTATGGGCCCTGCTCCTACAACTGTTATAGGATAGAGCTTGTCAGAAGAAAGAGATGACATATAGAAAAAGCCCCATAATTTTTTATTAATTCAATATATATAAGGGTTTTTCTATTTTTTCTATGAAAAAAATAAATTTAAAAAAGACCCTCTAAGAGGGTCTTTTATTCAATTTGGGTTAAGCAGCTTTACAACGGTTTAGATTAATAAATCTGAGGTTAAGCTCTTCTCGCATCTTTCTTGTGATAAATTTCCCTATTTCCCAGTTTGGAGATAATGAGGAAACACTATTAACCATATAATCTCCTAAAGTATATAAACTATCAAATTTTGAAACATTTACGGCCGTATGAACTAGGAGTCTTTGAAAAAAATCAATGGTCCATAAACCATGAGAATCGTTCCTTAATCCGGAGTAGACACGATTTATTGAACCAAGAAAAAAGCCTCTAAAATGGGTAGAATTAGCATGGGCTTCACAATTTCCTTCAGATGCATCCCTTAAAAGGCAGCTTCCTTCTCCTGACAGACCTGGAGCAAAACAGATACTTTCTTCATCTCGAAGAAGATCAGGTACCATATAAGAGCGCCCAGTTAGTCTCGCAAGTCTAATGGTTGCATAAAAAGAGGATAAATCCCCAAAAGCTTCATGAAAGGCACGGTAGGGATGATCGCTTTCATGTCCATAAAAAGTGGCATTTAACGCATCAAGAATAGCATGCCCTGTTTCATGGGAAACAACATCAAAAATCTCTGCGGTACCTATGGATTTAGAACAAAACTGAATAGTTCCTCTCCCGCCTTTACCTTTCCTCTCATAGTAAGCATTTCCTATCCCTACAGCGCATACTTGATCATGGGGGTTGAGAGTTATATTTAAGCCACTCAAGCGCGATTGGATTCTTAAATCTCTACAAGTTTGATCAAAAGAATCGAAAGTTAAACGCGCTATCGCAAAGACACTAATACGAGTTTTAATAGTAGACTGTAAACTATGATCGATGGGATGCACACCACCATGGTAACATCTTGACCCAGAAGGACATACAGTCCCATAAACAGTAGCACTGGAAAAACCTAATGCGCTTCTTACTACAGGTCTATTTACAACTCGAGGATCTCCGATAGGACCATCACCAACATCTATTAAAAAGCTTGCAGGGTGATCAGATAATGTAAAATGCTTATCGGTAGGGCCTTCTTCTACATTAGAAAATTTAACAGATTCAATGGTCTTAAACCCTCGGTTTGTAGGACCAAAAAAACTTAATGTAGTAGAAACCTCCATATCTATTTCATGTTCATTTAAGCTAGCAACAGATTCTCCGGCTAGAAAAACAAAACAAGTCAGGTAAATCATGAATTTCCATTTTTTTTGCATCACGTACATTCCTTATACTTAGGTTTCAAACAATAAGAGTTTCTTCCCTAATGTACTTGGGAGTATGCATTGTCACTATCCTGGAAATATCCCTAGTATAAACACCCAGGGGAAATTCCCCCAGAGTATTTTCCATAAAAATGCTGTTTAAATATTTCGTAACTTTAAGTACACTCGAAAGTAGATTCTCTATATGAGATAATATCTTTCATAAATTCTTATACTTGTCGAAAAATATAAAAATATCCTATTTGATTATGAATCATAAAGAAACAGATCTTCTGCAAAGTATTTACTTAGAGCACCTCAAAACAATTAATAATGTAAACTTTACACGCAGAGAAGTAGAGATCATAACCTTTTTTGTAAATGGACGTTCAGCAAAAAAGATTGCGTCTTTTTTTTCTATCTCCCCTAAAACAGTTGAAAATCATACCCATAATATAATGCTTAAACTTCATTGTAATTCGCGTGAAGGCATTATTGATTTTGTGGAAAAATCCGATAAGCTTCCTATTTTGAGAAAATTCTATACAGCGTTACTAGCCCAAACAGTTTTTGATAAGTGTTTAAAGAATATTGGGCAACAAACACAAGGAAACCCCCTTTCTTGTGTTATTGTCTATTGGGAGGAAAACCATAGTACCTTGGTAGATCACTTAGAGGCTTCCTTAAAGCTTGCAGGAGTTAATGTTTTTATCCAAAAACAGAATCCTCAATTCTCTGTTCGAGAAGCATTAAAAAAAAATTATGTGATTTGGTTTCCTCCAAAAATAGGAGATGCTTATTTCATAAAAAAAGAAGAAGCAAAACTATTTCCTAAAGATAAAAATGATATTTTTTTATTTTGTCCAGGAAGGAAAGAACCCTTATGCATTTTTAAAGAATTAGAAATTTCAGAAGCATTACAAGATATAAATTCAAAAAATTATCCTTTCATTGCATTGCAAATTTTAAAAAGCCTTTTTCCAAATTTGAATTGGATACAAGTTATTACCGATTTTAAAAATGAATATGAGATTGTAGAAGGGCAAGTTAAGGAAGAACCTCCGCTGCTTTTTTTTGAGAAAAAGAAGCTGGAGGTTCTCAATCCTAAATTTAGAGTAAAGGCTCTTGTAAAAAAAAGGTCGTTTTATGTAACGTTTGTTCTATGTTTTATTAGCGTACTTCTATTTAGTTTTTTTGGTTTGAGAGGCTATTTAGAAAAGAAAAGCCACCAAAATACTGATTCAGCCACATTATACCGATCTAATAGCAAAGTAATTCGATCAGATTTTGCTTTTCTTAATGAGCACCTTCTTCTTAATCGTGCGGATTTGATAGATCAAATTGAAACTAAACTAAAAGAAAAAAAGGGCATTCAAACTATTGCTTTGGTTGGATGTGGGGGAGCTGGAAAGACCACCCTTGCGCGACATTATTATCTCTTACATTCTCAAGATTTTCCTATGCAATGGGAAATTAATGCTGAAACAAAAGAATCTTTAAGAGAGTCTTTTGAAAATTTAGCTCAAGTGTTAGCGAGTACAAATGAAGATAAAAAACTCTTAAAAACTACTCTTAAAATGAAGAATTTAAAAGAAAGAGAAGACAAAATTATTCAGTTCGTAAGAGAAAGATTGAAAGAGATCCCTAATTGGATTTTACTATATAATAACGTGATAAAATTTGCAGATATCCAAAAACATTTTCCAAGGGACGCAGCTAAATGGGGAACGGGAAAAGTCATTATAACAACGAGAAATAGTAATATTGGCCATAATCCTTCTATTAGTGCTACCATCTCCATAGGTGAACTAACAGCAGAGCAAAAATTAAATCTATTTATTAAAATAATGAATAATGGGGGAGCACACGCTTTTACACCTTCGGAGATAAAAGAGGCAAAAAAATTTCTAGAAGGGATCCCTTCTTTCCCTTTAGACATTTTATTGGCGGCTTGCTATATAAAGACAACAAATCTCTCCTACAAAGATTACGATACTTTACTACATGGTGGTAACGAAGATTTCTCAAATATGCAGGAGAAGATTTTACAAGAAGCTGGAGATTATACGAATACACGCTATAAGATTATTATGCTGTCTTTGGATTATCTGATGAGTTTACACGATGATTTTAAAGATCTTTTGCTTCTTATAAGTCTTCTTGATTCTCAAAATATTCCAAGGGATCTTCTTGTTAAGTATAAAAGCCCAGATATTGTGGATAATTTTATTTATCACTTGAAAGCGCAGTCGCTTACCAGTGTGCCTTTAAAATCTCGCTATGGAGGCTCTAATGTATCTCTTCATCGTAGTACTCACGCTCTTACGTTAGATTACCTTACGAAAAAGTTAAAATTACAACAAAATAATGATCTTATACATACTCTAGCACAACCACTTGTAAGCTATATGAGTGATGTAGTGGGCAAAGAAGATTTCGAAAAAATGAAAAGCCTATATAAGCATGCAGAACATTTTTTAAGTCATAAAAGCTTATTAGATAATGAACTTCAAGGGCTTATTAGTGGTGAGCTAGGATGTTTTTATTATTACTTATCCGATTCTCTTAAAGCAAAGCAGCTTCTCACAAATAGTCTTTCGTTGCTTCGTAAGAGTGGTAATGAAAATAGCACGAAAGCTGCCCACTTTTTAGTCTATTTAGGCAATGTTTATAGGGATCTGGGCAATTATAAAAAGGCTAAAGAGTTATTTAAGAAAAGTATTATTATTTATAAAGAACATCCAGAAGATTCAGATGGAATGGCACGAGCTTCGGGCTATTTAGGAGTAGTAAATCGGTACCTTGGGAATTTTGAAAAAGCTAAAATGCTTCTTGAACAGAGTCTCTCAATTTATAGAAAAAATCCTGGTAAACTTGTTGGTATTGCTTGGTCCCTAGCGCATTTAGGCAATGTATATAAGGAATTAAGGGATTTTGAAAAAGCTAAAGAACTACTAGAGCAGAGTTTAGTACTCTATAAAAAAGATCCACAAACCCATGTTGGCGCTGCTTGGGTTTGTGGTGACTTAGGATATATCTACTTAAAATTAGGAGAATTTGAAAAAGCAAAAGCATTGTTAGAAGAAAATTTAGCAATAAGTAAAAAATATTTTTATGAAGGGCATGCCTATGTAGCTAAGGCTCTTATGTATTTAGGAATTTATTATCGAGAGCAAGGTGATTATAAAAAAGCTAAGGATTTATTACAAAATAGCCTATCAATTTATGAGATAACCTATGGAAAGGCTCATGTTAAAACTAGTTTTATCTTAAAAAATTTGGGGGAAGTGTATCTTTTGGAAAGAGATCTTGATACTGCCGAAACATATATGAAACAAGCTTTAGACGCGTTCCATGAGAACTCGCATCCAGATAAATCTAGTATTCTAGAGGTATTATCAGATATTTTTGAGAAAAGAGCTGTGAACGCAGGAAATAAAGGAGACCTCCAACAAGCTGAGCAATTTAGAAAGCAGGCTGCTTCTTACTTAATGCTCTCCAAAGAATTGAAGGCAAACTTAAATTCGTAAGAAATTTCAAAAATGTCATAGGAAAATTAATGAAAGCGGCTTTATAGAAATTTGTTATTTTAATTTGAAAAGTCTTCTCTTTTTAGCGTATACTTCGTCCCAAGTTTAGAAGAAGAGTTAGATTTTAAATTACTAAGGTTTTTTCTGCCTTTAATGGGACGGTATGCAAGAGTATAGTTTTTATTTTAAGAGATCATTGCGAGGAATTTTAGGGATAATAGTTTTTTTTCTCCCTTTTTTAGGACAGGCACATAAAGATACCTGTGTGTGTGTGCCAAGTTTTGCGCCTATCGTTGAAAAAGTATTACCTGCAGTTGTTGATATATCTGCGAAAAAAAAGGTATCAAAGTTAGCACATAATAATTTAGAGAAGAAACAAGTTTTAACGGCTTCTGATAACACTCATGGCTCTTTAGGGGAGTTAATTTATCAGTGGACAGAGGGGTATACGGAAGAGGAAACACCAGATAGACATAATTCTTTGGGAGCAGGTTTTGTCATTGATAAAGAAGGGTATATTGTGACCAACCGTCATGTAATCCAAGATGCAGAGGAGGTTATTGTTTCGTTCCATAATGGAGAGGAATTGCCAGCTAAAATTGTTGGTCGTGATAAGCGAACAGATTTGGCTCTCTTAAAGGTAGATGCTAAAACCCCTCTTTCTTTCCTTACGTGGAGTGACTCTCATAAGGCTCGAGTAGGTGACTGGATTTTAGTTGTAGGGAGTCCATTTGGATTTGGTAGGTCTGTTTCTGCTGGAATTATTTCTGCTAGAGGACGCGATTTAAGTAGATCTTCTATCTCCACATTAGAGTCTGAAGGTATTGCAAGTGGCTATGTAGACGATCTTATCCAGACAGATGCAGCTATAAACCTTGGAAACTCAGGTGGCCCCATGGTAGATACGCAGGGGCATGTTTTAGGTGTAAATGTTGCTATTTTTTCTCCGTCGGGAGGAAGTGTAGGAATAGGTTTTGCTGTTTCTGCAGCAGTTGCTGCTCATACTATTGAACAGATGAAAGAAAAAGGAAAAGTTCAATATGGATGGATAGGAGTGCATGTACAAGAAATAACACCAGAAATTGCTAAAATCCTGGGTCTTTCTGAGAATATAAAGGGGGGAGGGGCCGGAGCACTTGTTAGTCTTGTAGTATCTAATGGTCCTGCAGCTAAAGCGGGATTGCATCCTTCTGATATCATCCTTACTTTTGATGGAAAACTGGTTGCTAATTATGAAAAATTTCCTCGTCTCGTAGGAGAGACATCCATAGGAAAAAAAGTACCCATGGAAATTTTACGACGAGGAAAAAAACTTACTCTTACTGTAGAAGTAGCGGAAATGCCGCAAGAGAGTGTCCTTCTACCTGAAGAGCCATCGTCTCTTCAATCTTCTGAAAATAAGAAATCAGAAGAGATAAAAGACCTTAAAGCTGTCAACGTTATAGGTATTATCTTATCGCCTCTTTCAGCTATGGAAGCCAAGAAATTATCTATTGCTACAAAAAACGCTTTTCTTATTCAAGGTATTCAAAGTTTTTCTAAAGCATTAAATCAGCCTCTAATTCTTTCAAATGTAGCTGTTGAACCTGGAGATATTTTAATAGAAGTAAATCATCAATCTTTTCATTCTTTAGAAGAACTTCAAGCTCTTTTAAATAAGATCCCTTCTGACCAATCATCTGCATCATTAACAGTATCTAGAGGAGGGCAGTCTCATACAATTTCTTTACCTCTGGGAGGAACTTTTTACGTAGAGACAGAAGAAGAAGGAAAAGCGTTACTCCTGATAGAAACAAAGACAGACCAAGAAATATCTTCCCCTAAAAAAAAGAAATGAGATAAAAAACACTTCAATTCTATGGAAAAAAAATCTGCTCCTCCTGCTATTATTATTGGGGGTCTTACAGGATCCGGAAAGTCTTCTCTTGCCTTTACTCTTGCGCATGCTCTTTCGGGAGGGATTGTTAATGCGGATAGTCTTCAGCTTTATCAGGAGCTTTCAGTTCTAAGTGCTGTTCCTCCTCCCGAAGATTTCGGGGAAATACCCCATTTTCTTTATGGGTGTCTTTCTTATCAAGAGCGCTGGTCTGTTACTGATTGGCAAGAACATGCTTTAATTCTTGGCCAGTATCTTGTAGAAAGAAAAAAAATTCCTATATTTGTGGGTGGGACGGGCTTTTATATTGAAACTCTTCTTAAAGGACTAAGCCCTATACCTCCTATTTCTTCTTCTACGCGTAGTTATGTCCAAGATCTCTTGAATACAAAGGGGCTCTCTAACCTGTTTTCTCTCTTATGCGAGGTGGACCCCTCCATAGCGAAAAGACTTTCTCCCAATGATAAGCAACGTATTACACGTGCTATTGAGGTATGGCATGAA
>CAYUAL010000052.1:0-10755 GCA_964442815.1 uncultured Alphaproteobacteria bacterium
AATTTTCCTTCATAGTTACTAAAAAATGGTATTAGCCCACATTAATAGCTTAGCGATTAATGCATTCTCTAACAAAATGGCTAGTATTAAATACACAAATTATCTTTGAAGAACTACGTAGCTCTTTCTTACAAAGGACAAATACATACCTTCAATAACAAAAACTACCTAAGACTACTCCATGTTATAAATAATATTTATGAACTCGATACCTGGCCCTGAGAAAGCTCTTCTAATGAAAATCTATAAATCACCTTAAGAGATTCTCCCCCTGTTCTATACTGTGCCTTGATTAAGGGGACCATCTCCGGCAACACATTTCGTGCTAAGTCAATAAGAGTTTTTCTCCATTCTCTCGACCATCTGTCTTCATGAGGATCTGCATCAGGAGAAAGCCCGTACAAAGATAACCACTTTCCTAAGACTTTCTCTCGAGTTGTAAACTGAGTTCCATTAGTATCAAGAGCCATAGATACATTATAGCCAAACTGTTGAAGCAATAAAAATCCGGGCACATTTAACTCATCCGCAATCCCTTCCATATAGCGAAGAGGCTTCCCTTCATAGAGAAATTCTGCATGAAGATCATTTAAGTTTTGTTTTTCCCCTTCTGGAACAGAATCATATAAACGTTGATATTCTTCCTCCTCTTTTCTTTGGAGTGTCATTATACGAGGAGCATATTCCTTTAACATGTGTACAATGGCTTCTGTATACCCTTGGTTCTGTATTCCAGGTATCGGCAAGATAACAAGAGCCCCACCACCAGGCAGACCTTTTAGATTAGAGGTATTAGCTGTACCTCCCAAAGCCGTATAACCAACAAGCCTATCTTCACCCTCAGAGCGTGTTTCAAAAACCAAAAATCCTAATTTAAGTTCGTGGAATAAGGTTTTCATTTGCCATTTCATCACCTGGGCGAACAACTTTTCCCTATATTCTTGGGTATTACGTGGTATACCGTCCATGTATAGAGGATCTGATATCTTCTTATTTGTTATGGGGTTTACTAGGAAACTACCTAAGATACCTTGATCCCATAGATAAAAAGCACATTGTAACGTGGGTAAAAAAGCATCCCATGAAAAAGTCTGTATAGCAGTATTTATACGCTCGAAGCTTGAATTAGTGATTAACCGAGCTCTTTTCATAGCTTCTGCTTTTTCAAGAGCTTCTCTTTTTCTCAGATCAAATTGTTCTTGGTATATCCCTAATTCATCAGGAGTGATCTTTTCTGCTGGGGGAGTGGATTGCAAGCCTTGAATGGGAGTATCACTTGATATCATAGACTCCCACCACTCAGTTACAACAGGGTCTCGTAATTGAGTAAAACTACCAAAACGACGAGCCTGCAATGTGGTAAAAACAGATGATTGAGATGCACCAGGACCCACTGTTCTCTGAAAAGAAATAGCCGCCCCTTTTATCCATTTTAGGTCATCAGGATCAACTTGAAAATCTACATCAATCGCACTAATACAATCAAATTTAAATAAAATCAATAAAACTACTATGATTTTCTTTATCATATTGGGTTACCTTTTATGCTTGAAGTTCATGTAATGATAGTGGCTCTTATCTAATCTTTGTCAATCAAATTATCTAGCATGATTTCATTTCACACGGCGCCAGATGCGGAGCATGAGTATCTACAAAAGAACCGTAAAGACGCCTAAAAATACTATTGCCTTAACCCCTACATACTTCCTTTTTGCCATAGGAAGCGGGCATGACGTAACCCGTTTTTAGCACCATTCCATAAGCTGATCTCTTAGCACAAACTCTTTTTGAAGAACTTCCTAGCCTTTTTTAAAAAGCTTGAAATAGGTAAATGGAATGTGTATATAAAATTTTACATACCATTTATACGTTTTTTGCATATTTTTTTCTTAAGAGGTTAACATTATGAAAACATCTTCAACTAAAATTTCTCTTCTTGCGTTATCTTTAGCGTTCTTATCTAACGCAACCTTATCTTTTACCACTCAAGCTATGCTAGAAGATGATCTTAATCGTGTTTTTAATGAAAGACAAAGAGCTTACAAAACAAACGAGACTGATTCTGAAAGTTTCACGCAAGCAGAAACAACCCTAACCCCAGAAGCATTTAAACATAACGTTAAACAAATATATGAGAACTTTTTTGTTTTTGACATAGATAGCTTAAGGAAAAAAATTGGAAAAACAGAGGCGAAATTAGCAAGCTATTGTTATCAAAAAGGAAAAGAAGTTCCCCAATCCCTTGAAGAAGCACTATTTTTCCAGGAAGATGCCAAATATATTACTCTTTCAGAAAAGCTTAAACATCTTCGCAAATGTCTTTCTTATAGAATGGGACAACGTGACATCTTACTCCATACCGTGCAAGATAGTATAGATAGGGTCTTAGAAGTTCTTTATACTCATCCTAATTTTATACATATCGTTAATGAAGAATTAGTATTCTCGGATGATCCCCTCGATTGTGCTTCTTCTGGAAAGCATCCCCCTATATACAGTGATCAAAGAAAAGCCCTAGAAACCTTAATTAGAACTATATATCATTCTCTTACTTTCCCTTTACCTACCTTTTTTGAGCCTTCTATGCCATTAGATATGGCAATGGATTTTAGACAAGCCATTGGAAGCCCGCGTCGTAAGAAAAAAGGACTAAAACTTCAACCCACTGAAACAAGACGCCTTAATACTGAAATAAGACACCTTAGTAGGGCCGTATCTAATCTTCATCAACTTACGTCCCAACAAGTAATAGAAAGAAATAGAATCCAAGTTGAAGAGGAATATAAACGCCAAACTTGGTCCTTATTTTGTGATATTGTTGCGCGCTATAAGAAACAATACCAAGAGGAATGCATTAATGAAATGATAGTTGCTGGGTTAAATGCTGATACTATCCTAGAGTCAAATTGGTCCCTTGAAGGTCTGCTAAGTAGAGGATGGACACCTGTTCATATGCTCCGTGCCGGATGGAAAAAAGAACATATGAGAAGAGCCGGATGGACACCAAGAAATATGCGTGAGGCTGGGTGGAACAAAGAAACGCTGGAGAAAGCTGGCTGGACACTTGCAGATATAATGGAAACGGATTGGCATGGTAGTTGGTTTGTAGATCTCGGCTGGTCTGCAAAAGATTTTACCCTGACAGGATACACTTTCCAAGACTTACTAAAGAGAGGATGGCCTTCTGAAGATCTGAAAGGCGCGAGATATACGCTTACTCTAGAAGATGTATACAACACGAGAGTTCCTCTTATTCGCCTCCTAGCTGATGGGTGGAGAGGGGATGAACTAAAACAAGCTGGGCTAACAGGTAATAATTTTCCTACTTGGTGGGAACTGCCTAATTGGGGTTTTTCTAGACCATTAGAGCAATTGAGAGACCTTGAATTACCTGCAGCATTCTTCCAAAAAAACAGGATCCCTCTTGGGGATTTATTAACAGCAGGTTGGACCTTAACAGATTTAATAACCTCTAAATGGCCTGCCGAAGAACTAAGAGCGGCTGGGTGGACACCTATTCGGGCTCTACAAGAAGGTTTTTCACCTGATGTCGCTTTATATTTGAAGGGAACTGCCGCAGATTTTGAAGAAGCAGGGGTATCCCCAGCTCATGCTCTAGAAGCAGATTGGCCCCTTCCGGGCTGGTCTCTTGCGAATATAGTAAAGATCTGGTCCCCTAAGCAACTCATAGAAAAAGGATATACAGCTAGAGAAATATTAAAAGATGGACGTTATACTCTTAAAGATTTCCAAAATATTGGTTGGCCGGCGGAAGATTTTAAGGATGCTAGGATTACCCCCGCACGATTAAAAGAGCTTCATTGGTCTCTTCTTGATTTAAAAGGTTCTGGCTGGTCAGTTCAAGAGGTGTTGGCTGATGGTTACTTAGTTGATGACTTAATAGTGTCGGGATGGCCTCCAGCTGATTTGATTAATGCAGGTTGCACGGCTAGTACTCTTTCTCCTAGACAGCTTCGACAGAACGTGTGGGCTATGTTAAATCATGGTTGGCCAGCTAAAGACTTAAGAGCGACTGGATACAAATTTGATGTTGAGGATTTATCTGGTAGGACTAGCTGGCAAATTAATGACTTTACAAACGCTGGTTGGACGCCTGATGAGCTCATTGAAGGTGGTCTGAATGCCTCGCAAATGGCTCAATTTTCCTGGACTCTCCAAGGATTAAAGGAGGCTGGCTGGACAAATGACCAACTCATACGTGCAGGTTGGCCCATAGAAGAGGTAGAGCAAACCGCCGGAGCAGCAGAGGAAAACTCAGCAGCAGAGGAAAATCTAGAGGACTAACAAGTCTTTCCTAAGTTGAACATACCCTTTTTTAAGTAAGGCACTTCCTATAAGGAGTGCCTTAGGCTTTATAGTTGCTGGTACTATTGGACAAATTTGCATTTTAATTGCAAATTTGTCCATTTTTTCTCTACTTCACCCGGCGCCAGATACGACGCATGACGACGTATAAAAGAGCTGTAAAGACGCCTAAGAAAATAACGGTTTTTATACCCATGCGCTTACGCTTTTCCATGTAGGGATCAGCAGCCCAGCTTAAAAAGGCAGTAACATCCTTTGACATTTGAGAGACTGTAGCTTTCGTTCCATCGCTGTAAGTTACTTGCCCTTCTGTCAAAGGTGGAGGCATGGAAATAGCATGACCTGGGAAATAGGTATTATAGTAACGACCCTCCGGAAGCTTAAAATCTACCGGCGGATTCGTATACCCTGTTAAAAGGGCATAGACATAATCTGGCCCTCCCGCCCGAGCCTTAATAATAAGAGACTGATCAACAGGAAGAGCCCCATTATTAGCCGCACGTGCGGCTTGTTCATTGGGATAAGGCTCAAAAAAGCGATCAGATATCGTCGCTGGCCGATCATAATATTCCCCTTGATCGTTAGGTCCATCCTTAGTTGTATATTGAGCCGCAATTGCTTTGACTTCTGCTTCGGAAAAGCCTAATGCCAATAAGTCTTTATAAGTTAAATAAACAAGCGCATGACAAGTCGAACAAACCTCTTTGTAGACTTGAAACCCACGCTGCAGCTGGGCCCGATCAAAAACACCAAAAAGCCCTTGAAAAGTCCATTGCTCATGGGGAAGCGTAGGTAGTTCCTCCGTTGCAAAAACATTGCCACCTAATACAAGTAGAGTGATAATCCCTAACACATATTTTTTTACTTTTTTAGAAAAAGAATTCTTCATACTTACCACCTGACACGGTTATAAAAAACTGTCATCACGAGCCTACATAGCAATAGCGAAGTAGGCGCGGTGATCCAGTAAAATAACTATGAGCTCAAAGAGCTCTCCTAATGTCATCCCGCGGGTTAACCGCGGGATCCAGAGATCTTTCAGGTTCCCCTGGACCCCGCTATCAAGTAGCGGGGTGACAATTAGAGCTGCTACGCAGCCAGTATTTATACTGGATTGCTTCGTCGGGACACTCCCTCCTCGCAATGACGATTCCTAATTTTTCTAATATTTTCATCTTCTTATCCCTCAAAACTCTTAGGTAGAGGACGTGGACGTTCATATACACTTAATACAGGCATTACAATTAAGAAGAAAAAGAAATATCCAGCCGTGGCCATACGCCCATAGAGAATAAAATTCCCCTCTGGAGGATGCGCCCCTACCCAACCTAAAACAACACAATTGAGAAGAAACAACCAAAAGAAGATCTTATACCAAGGCCGGAACCGGGCACTTTTAACAGGAGATCTATCGAGCCAAGGAACAATAAAGAGAATAAAGACGGCTCCAAACATAGCAAGAACGCCTCCCAACTTGCTTGGGATAGCCCGTAAAATCGCATAGAACGGCAAAAAATACCATTCAGGCACAATGTGTGGCGGCGTTACTAAGGGGTTAGCCGGTGTATAGTTATCTGGCTCGCTAAATAAATCGGGGATAAAGAAGATAACGATGGAAAAAAGAATCCCAAATACACCCAACCCAAAAAGATCTTTTACCGTGTAATATGGATGAAAAGGAACCATATCAGAAGGCTTTTGAGGCTCAATGCCGAGAGGATTATTAGATTTATGCTGATGCAAGGCCATTAAGTGCAGACCTACAACGCCCACAATTAAGAAAGGAAAAAGATAATGGAGTGCAAAGAATCTATTTAAGGTAGGTGCTCCTACGGTAAACCCCCCCCAGAGCCACGTAACAATACTTTCTCCCACGATAGGAAAAGCTGAAAAAAGATTGGTTATAACCGTTGCCCCCCAATAACTCATCTGCCCCCAAGGAAGCACGTATCCCATAAAGGCTGTAGCCATCATCAAGAGGAGTATCACGACACCCAGGATCCATAGAAGCTCGCGTGGAGCTTTGTAAGAGCCATAATAAAGACTCCGAAAGATATGAATGTAAACCACGATAAAGAAAAAAGAGGCGCCATTCATATGGATATAACGCAACAGCCAACCATAATTTACATCGCGCATAATATGCTCTACGCTTGCAAAAGCATACGTCGCGTTAGGGTCATAATGCATAGCCAGAAAAATACCTGTGGCAATCATAAGCACAAGCACAATCCCAGCTAAGGATCCAAAGTTCCACCAAAAGTTTAAGTTTTTTGGTGTTGGATATTCTTCTAATTCTTTCTTCATAAAAGAAAACACAGGGAGTCGATAATCTATCCAGTTTTTTACTTTTTCCACCTGTTTTTGCATCTTAAGCCTCGTTTCCTATCTTAATACGCGTATCAGTTAGAAAAGTATAAGGGGGCACAACCAAATTTGTGGGGGCTGGGCCCCGACGCACACGGCCAGACGTATCATATTCAGATCCATGGCATGGACAAAACCAACCATGATATTCCCCTTTTGGTTCACCAGGTTTTTGCCCCAAAGGAATGCAACCTAAATGCGTACAAATACCAACGACAACCAGCCATTCAGGTTTCTTTACACGTTCTTTATCTGCCTGCGGATCAGGAAGAGACTTTAAGGAAATATCTTCCGCCTCTTTTATTTCTTGGGGGGTCCGATGACGGATAAAGACAGGTTTCCCTTGCCATACAGCTGTAATAGCTTGTCCAATTTCAATGGGTGCCAAATCTATCTCTATTGTAGCTTGAGCGAGAACATCTGCGGAAGGATTCATACTGGAAATAAACGGCCAGGCCAATGCCATTGCCCCTAGGCCACCTACCGCGGTTGTAGTTAAAATGAGAAAATCACGCCGTGTTGGTTCTTTTACAGAATCTGTGATAACTAAAGAGGACCCTTTTTTAGAGGAACGCATGGATGAACTTTTTTAGATTTGCTGTTTGTTTAAGCCGTCTTATAACGCTGGTCCTACCATAAGATTTTTTAAAATCCTTGTCCAATGGTTTTATGAAAAAGGACAATACCTTGAGAATACTCAAACTCATAGGTACTGTCCTTTTCTATAACTTTAACTTAAAGAATGAAAAACTTGTTCATTCTTAATTTGTTGCTGCCGTTGCACCCCTTGAGTTAGTAGGAGTAGGTGTAGTACAGAACCCTTTACTTTTACAGAGGCGCGCGTGACCCAAAAACTGCATCTTATCCTTAATACCATGCGCTGCTCTATATTGTGTAGCCACATTCTCAGCATTCTCGTAAGCCTGCTTCTCCGATTGAACTTTTTGATCTAGCTGTTTATTATAATTATCCTGAGCAGCAGTTAATTTCTTCTGGAGCTCAGCTATATGCTGTTCAGCTTCTTTCTCCTTTTCTTGATTCCCCGTTAATCGGGAATCCTCTAAATCAGCTCTATAGGCATCTATTCGATTTTCTAGGTCTTCTATCTCACTAGAATCAATGTCCTTAGCTTTTGCTCTTCTTGCTGCCTCATAAACACGAAAAACTTCGTTAATTTTATCTTGCATGTTGCTATATACGCATGGGTCTGCACAAGTAGCAGAAGTAGGTGTGAACGTTGGAGCACCCCTATTAGCAGGAATCTTACCATTAAACTGCCCCTCTACCGTTTCACCTCCTAAAACCATAACAGCCGAAAAAATCATCCCGCTTAGAAAAAAACTTGCTTTTTTATTCATTTTTATTCTCCCTTTATAGTTATTATTGCTTCACAAGGTTAACACAGTTTTATAATGGCAAAAAGCTCTTTAGTCTCTAAATAAGTTCTCAAGCGGTTGACTTGAAGAGCATATAATTAAGTATTGTTCTTTCTTAAAATATCTTTTATACAAATAAAATCTTAAGGTTGGGAAAGAAAATTTCTTTCTCTGGGAATGAGGTGCAAAGCCTTAGCTGTTCTCGCAACTGTAAGGGAAGACCATAAGCCAAAAGCCACTGAAGGAAACTTTGGGAAGGCGGCAAGTGGGTTTGATTCCCAAGCCAGGAGACCTGCCTTTAGAAGCGTCACTTTTCCTTTAAGCGAGAGATCTTAAGGGGTGGGAATTGTCTCATGCAAGGGATGCGCATTGTTTTGTAACGCAACCAAGTGAGGCATGCCATGACTCTTCTTCCCGTATTTTCTTTAAAACATCTCCCCTCTTACTTTCAATTTTCTCCTGTTTCTTTTATTCACGGAACTTTTATACCGATAGCGGCCCTCTCTGTGTCTTCTTTTTTTCAACATCCCTTTTCTTTTACTTCTTCTCAGTTTCTTTCTAAGGAAGAGTCTCGTTTTAATCTTCCCTACTCTTCTACGATGCGGGCATCTTCATTCCCCATTACTCGGCAATATTCTACCTTACAAAAGAGAATAGACTCCTTGAAATCTACCTTTCCCAATAAGATCCTTGAGAAATATGGAGAAATACGTGCAGTAGAAATAACGCGTCCTCCTAAATATATTTCTACTTTTGAATTTTCTTCAAAAACTCCTCTTTTAGAAAAACACCATTTCCTAAAAACTTCTTTTTCTCTACCTCCTCTATCTTTACATACGGATTTTCCATTAAGCTTCTCTAATGTTCTTCCATTACAATTATCTCCAGGAGTTTCTTCAGAAGATTTCTCTAAAATATCTCATCTGCCATCCTGGAAAATACATTCTTCGCTCCATAACACTTTCTCTATACCTGATCCAGAAGAAGAAGCTATCTCTTTGATAACTACCGAATTTCATATCCCTTTAACGGAAATACCGACTCATATGGCAGAAGAGGATATCCCACAAACAGAAGAAGAGCCTCTTCACTTCTATTTTCAGAGCCTGACTAATGTACAAAGAAAACATCCTAATATTATGAAGCAACTAGAACAAAAACGATTTACTTTTATCTTTTACTATCTACAAGACCTTATAGAGAGAGCACCGTCTATCTTCCTGGAGAAAAGACCCTGCAAAGACTCATATAATTTCTCTTTTTCTACAAGACTCCGTAGAGAAATGAATAAAGACCCACACCTTAAAAAGTTTAAAGCATTTAATGATGATAATTCTTTCTCTGAAGAAGAAGTTGAAAAGGCTTTAACTTTCCTCTATGAAAAAGGCCTTATCCATACAAACCATTTAGATCGCATGCTTGCTGGAAGGCTCAAACCAGAAGATGATTATCTTTTTGGTAATCGGCCTGTTTTAACGAGATCCTCCCGACCACATGAAGAAATGGCCGATTTTTAAATAGGTTATGAGAAATATTGTGGCTACTTTATTCCGTTTTTTTACATTGTTGTGCGGATTTTTTTGTGAAGGTATTTTTACCCCAGTTATTGCACAATCTGCAACAACTTCCTTACCCGTCATTACCATAAACCCTCAAAAATCTGCTTCTTCTCCCTTTGTACAAACTTTAACCCCTACAAACACTCCCGCTCCGAGCATAGTAGACCGCCTTGATACGCTTCCTACCTTAGAACCCACCAATCATGGTGGAGAAGGCAGCATGACAACTTTTGCTTTTCCTGGCGCCCTCTCTCACCAAACCGCTGTTATCTGGGAGGGTATGGTTTTAAATGACCCTGCAAGCCCCAAAGGCACATATGACTTTTCTCAAAATGTTTTAAATGATTCCACAACCATTGAAATCATGCGGCACCCAGACTTTAGAGTTAGCACAGGCGGCATAGGAGGCACCATCCGAATGGTAGAGACTTCCCCCCATACGTCCTCAACTACAGGTACCATTGAAGGAGGAAGCTTTGGGGCAAAACGTGCCTCCATCCATCATTTCCAAAAGCTACAAAAAGGAGACCTTTCTCTTTCTGCAGGACACTACGACACAGATGGTGCTCTCATAAAAGATAACGCTCAATCAGATGCTACCAGACGTGGACGAACGCCCTTTCATACAGACGCCCTCCAAGCAAAAGGAAAAATACATATTGGAGATCGAAGCTTCCTCTCTTTCTTCATAAAAGAACAAGATGGTAAAAATGATCTCTTCTTTTTACCCGATGTCCAAAAATCACAAGAACGTGCCAGAGGAATTAGCTTTAAAACCTCCACGCCTTCTTTACAAACCCATCATAAAATAAGCCTTTTATCTTATGAACTAGATCGTCGACTCTATAATCCAGATATTAAAACCTCTACCTATGTAGGATCTCGAAAAGAAGCCGCCTATAACTTGGAAACATCCTTTTCGTCAGGAGCTTCCTTACAGACTGGTCTTTCTTTCCAACAAGAAAACTATTATTCCTTGCAAGTAGAGCGCTTACGAAATATTTCCAGTATATACCTTCTTCCTTCCTTTAAGCTAAGCCCCACTTGGACTTTTCAAACAGGAGGACGCCTTGAAAAAAGCTCTACCTCAGACTTACAAAAAGGATTTCAAATAGACTTCTTGCATG
>CAYUAL010000053.1:0-10729 GCA_964442815.1 uncultured Alphaproteobacteria bacterium
GTAAGTAATTTTCATGGCTTTATTATCTAATATAAAAAGAAAACAGACTCTTATCGGGAAAAGTTTAGCCATTGCTTTAATGGCATATAGCTCTATGTCTTTTGCTATGTATGGTTCAGCTGAGGATGATCGGGGGGATAGAAGGGGAGTCGCAAGTACATCTGCTGGCGCTCGTTCTTTTTGGGAGAAGTCTCTTCTTTCTGTGGACGCCGCTTCTGATGTTTTGCGGTCTTTGGTACCAGATGCGAGAGCTCAAGCCTTAACAGCATTTTATAAGGATATGTCGGACTGTAATCCTAGCGAACGTTATACTGGGGAGTTCCACCCTAAAATTAGGGACATTTGGAATGACAGGAGTATAATCCCAGAGAAACAAAAACGGTTGCGTGCGCTTTTTCGTCCTCTCGTTCTATTATATGCGATAGATCGTGTGTCAGGTCCGAATATGATGGCTGTTGATTTTTTATGGTTACGTGACGAAGAGGCAAAACAGGAAAACCACTTTCATCTATCACGGGTGCTTTTTGATGAAGTTAAAAATAGTACTATAAATAGTTGGAAGCGTCAGCAGAGTATTGCTAGGCTATGGGATGCTGGGGAATCCTATCGGGAAGAAGTGCGTTCTCAGTTGATGTTGATTCTGCAGAATTCAGAAGATTCTCTTTATATGGATTGGAGCTTGTTAGACAAGTTATGGAATTCAGGGGACCAGTTTCAGGCAGAAAATAGAGAATTCGTTCGTACGTTTTATTTAGATATCGCTTTTGGTCCTAAAACATCAAACCGCATGACAGTCATTGAGCGCCTATGTAGCTCGGGTGGTTCTTACGAAGAATCTGACCGGTCGCACTTGCGCCCTCTTTTGATAAGTATTGCAGATGATCCCGCTGATAGCTTTCAGACAAAAAAAGCAAGGGAGCTATTAGCATATCATTTTAATATGAAAAGTACTGATTATGAATTCGATAGACATGAAGCTGCAAGTACATCTGCCGCTCCTCTTTTCATAAGCTCATTTGCAGCAACAAGTTCTGCTGTGAATAATGCATATGATGATGGCAGAGATAGAAGCGGAGCCGCAAGTACATCTGCCGCTCCTCCTCCCTCCTTAAGCTCATCGACAGCAATTATTTCTTCTGGCATAGGTGCTGTAAGTTCGTCTCAGGAAGGTAACTTTAATGATGAGGAAATGCGTGGACTCTTAGATATAGCGATGGATAATTACAATCCGGCAAGATGCAACGCAATAGATCGTTTGTGGAATAGTAATAATAAAGAATGGAAAACACAAGTGCTCCCAATTATGTTCGATATAGCAGAAAATCATAGGCATCCACACCAACTAAGAATGGTGGAGAGGTTATGGCCTTCTTATTCTTGCTTCAAAATGCAGAATAGAAAAAGGCTTGATACACTATTTGAAACTGTATGCACCATCGCTTTAAATGGGCATAGAGGAAGTCAACAGGCAATCGGGATGCTAAAAACGAAACTTACAAAGACTGATGATCTTCTTTATGTTGAAAGAAGAGTATTCGATGTGTTTAAAACGATTGCGCGGACTCGCCATCCTTATAGAATAGATGCTGTAGAGGCCTTGTGTGAATGGAATAAGAATCATGCCAATAGCCCTGGCTCAGAGTTTGATCTCGATGAAGAAGTATGTAGGTTATATTTACAAACAATCAACGACGAATCGAGTTCCGACGAGGATATCGAAAGAGTACTAGAAGCTTTTACTAACCGTACAAACTATTGGAAAATTTTGGGTAGCGTAAAACCTGAGTATTGTCATTTGAGAGTATCTCCGCGTCTTTTAACACTTTTAAATAAGTACGTTGATAATAAGGATTCTCGCTATTTAACTGTTTTAAAGGCTCTATTAAAAATTGAGAGTGCTATATCTAGCCCTCTTCTTAAAGAAGAAGTTTTTTTGCATCGCTTGCGTATTGCTGAGGATGATAAACACCCTGCGCAAGGAGAAATGTTAGAATACCTCGGCACAGCATCTAAAGGTCTCCAATCCTCAGAACTGAAGAAAAGAACAAGGTCTTTATTAAGTAGAATAACTCGTAGTGACCAACACCCTCTTCGTGAGAAAGCTAGATCCGAATTATTGCGGGTTTGTTATGAGGATAGTTATTGAGCTAAGTTTGCATTTTTTTAGAAGCACAGCCTACAAAAAAGTTGTGCTTCTTTTTACTCTATTGCTGCAATCCCCCCCTTGAGGATATTCGGGAAGCTGGCGCATAAAGAAGAAAGACGTCATTGCGACCCGCCGTAGCCTTGGCGAAGGCGTGGGTGGCAATCCAGTTGAATATGTGCTGCGTAGCAGCGCTAATTGTCACCCCGCTACTTCCTGTCCGCCGAAGCCTTGCCTACCTACGCTAAAGCTTCGGTGACTGGTTCTGGAGCCTGCCAGCCGAAGCTCAAAGAGCATAGGCTGGCGAAGGAGGAGATAGCGGGGTCCAGGATGAAATGTCATGCTCGTGCTTGACACGAGCATCTAAGAGATCCTCGGATCAAGTTCGAGGATGACAATTAGAGAGCTCTTGCGAGCTCAAATATTTTTTCTGGATCACCACGCCTACTCTCGCTACGCTTTCGTAGGCTCGTGATGACAGGTAGTCTAGGGCTACTTCTGCAGTGCCTTGAGGATATTCGGGAAGCCGGCGCGTAAAGAAGAAAGGCGTCATTGCGAGGAGGGAGTATCCCGACGAAGCAATCCAGTTAAATATGTGCTGCGTAGCAGCTCTTTAGTTATTCTAATAAAAAGCTCTAACGAGCTTTTAGTATTTTACTGGATCACCACGCCTACTCTCGCTACGCTTTCGTAGGCTCGTGATGACAGGTAGTCTAGGGCTACTTCTGCAGTGCCTTGAGGATATTCGGGAAGCCGGCGCGTTCGCTAAGGCGTTCATAATCCTCGAGCTTTCCTTCGAACAAACCCCCTCGGCCATCAGGCGTCATGGCAAAGATATGCGTGGCCACCTCGTTAATAAAGGCACGGTTGTGGCTGACAAAAAGAACTGTGCCGACATATTCTTCCAAAGCATCGGACAGCGTTTCTGTGCTGGCCATATCCAAATGATTTGTAGGCTCGTCCAGAATCAAAAAGTTTGCTTTTTGCGCCAAAAGACAGCACAGACCCAACCGGCTTTTTTCGCCTCCGGATAAAACAGAAACAAATTTAAAGACATCATCTTTCCGAAAGAGGAAATTCCCTAAAAGCCGACGAGCTTCTCTTTCACTTAAGGTAGGATGAGCGCTTAAAAGATTCTCTATAACCGTCTTTTTTTCATCCAGCAGATCTAGTTGATCTTGGGCATAGTACCCGGGGGTAACATTCAACCCAAAGGTAAGAGCTCCATTCAGCAAAGGAATGCGCTCAGCTATGGACTTAAGCAGGGTGGATTTTCCAATTCCGTTGGCCCCAATGACGGCAATTTTCTGTCCGCGTTCGATCTTTAAATTTAGCTTTTTTGCTAAGGGTTTATCATAGCCTATGGTGGCGTCTTTTAAGGTCAGAACGTGCTTCCCGCTTTGGCTGCCAACGGCCAAAGTAAAGTGTATTTCGGATTCTTCTTCCTCAAAGACAATATTGTCTTCTAAACTTTTAAGGCGGGCTAGCATTTTGAGGCGGCTTTGCACCTGTCGGGCTTTGGAGGGCTTATATCGAAATCTTTCTACAAATCGTTCAATATGGGCATAGCGCTTTTGAAGATTTTTGGACTCTGCTTCATTTTGAAGTTGCCTTTGCTCACGCTCTTCCAGGAAAGCATCAAAATTGCCTTTATAAGGGGTCAGCGTTCCATTTTGAAGATGAAGCGTCACCGTAGAAAGTCGATTGAGAAGATCTCGATCATGCGACACAAAAAGCAATGTGCCCCTAAAACTTTGCAAGAAACTTTCTACCCAAATCAGGCTGGGAAGGTCTAAATGGTTGGTAGGCTCATCGAGTATCAAAAAATCAGGCTTGTTTATAAGAACACGTGCTAGCTCTAACCTCATACGCCATCCGCCCGAAAGCGTAAGGGGAGACTTCGTGAAAGAAGCTGTATCAAAGCCTAGACCGGTTAAATACTTTTTAGCTTCTGACTCTAAAGTATAGCCTCCATTTTTTTGGTAGGCTTCTTCCCATTTTTCATATTCTTCAAAGACAGCTTCTGAGTAATCTTCGGCCATTTTAGCAAGAGCTGCATCGCGATTGCGGCATACATCTGCTAAGAAATACGCTCCATTCATACATTCTTCTAAAATGGTGGGCGCAGGGGTAGGATTAGGTTCCTGGGGAAGATATCCCAGTGTAATCTTTTTAGGTTTTGTAATGGTGCCAGAATCCCACTCTTCTAGTCCCGTTATCATATTAAGGAGCGTGGTTTTGCCAGCGCCATTGGCGCCTACCAAAGCAATGCGTTCCTGCTCGGGGAAGTGGTAGGTGACGTCTTTAAGAATACAACGATCAGCAAATTTTTTGGTTAAGTTTTGAAGGTAAATCATGATACGGCCTCGCAAGGGAAATAGGTTTATAATTTTTGTGCCGTATGGAATTTTATTCGCTTGTCATCCTCGGACTTGATCCGAGGATCTTTTAGAGATTCTCGCGTCAAGCGCGAGAATGACTATTTTTCCTGAGATGCCGAAACAAGTTCGGCATGACATTGAAAGGATTCTTCGGCACACGAACTTAAAAAAGAACGTGTGCAAATTCAGCCTGTGATGACAATTCCTGCGAAGTTCATAGTAAATACTCAATCTTTTCTTATTTTTACATACGAAGGTTAGGGGGTACTTGTCAAGAATCTCGAGAACACAAACTAGAAAGCCACCGCCTAAAAGAGGCAGCATGGTAACCAGGCAAGCTCTTTAATTGCCCTGAGGTTCGTATTTTTAAGCTATCTGAACCATCGGAAGGAAGACTAAGTGTAACAGGCTTATCAGTGTTAGAATTATAAACGTCTATGCCTAAACTATCTCTTCCTATAATAGTAGGATCTTTACATCCTTCACAGCAAGTCGGACATCTATAGCAGCAAGAAACAGTACGCCACAAAGTTTGTTTGCATGTTGGATTACTATCGCCATCAGCATTTATGGAGTGTTGGCGTGCTGCCTGTAAGGGGCTTGCTTCTGTGATATAGTCATTATCCATGGCAGGAATAGAAGAAAAGGTGGATGCAATTAAGCAAAAATAAGTAAAAAGCAAGAATATTTTTTTCATAATTTTTTAAAGAATAAATTTTAAACTAGCTGAGCGTTGTATGGTCTTTATCATATGTAACAGGGTGTTCTTCTTCTGTCAAAGACTCATCTATAATGTAATACTGACCTGTAGCCCAGTTTCCTAAATCAATTTCTTTACATCGTAAAGAGCAAAAAGGAAAGAAATCTGTATGTGCCTTGTGTTTGCATAGAGGACACTTTTTCTGTTCTTTCATTTTTTTATTCACGATATCTTCATACTTAAGAATATTCGTCATAATGCTTACCTACAAGAATAAATTTCCAGTAATAATACCATAGCTAAAAGGCCTAGTCTATTATTCACCGCGGGGTTTTCTTATGCTAGCATAAAAAGCATTGCTAATGCTTTTATAACTTTTCAATGCATTAGACAGTAATTTTATGTTATGAGTCCAAATATTTCAAATATAGATAGGAGTTTTTAAAGGATTACAATGAAATTTTGGTTTGTTTTTACACAGGTGTTATCCTTTTGCTTTGGTTTTTTTCCAAGTTTTGCTACCCATGAGGAGGTGCTTCAGGATTTCTCGAGGCCACACGCACAACGTGCATTAGTTTATAAACTAACATGTTTAAAAAGTTCAACTTCAGTAGATTCTAGTCTTGAAGAAGAAATTAATGAGCTTGTCTCAAGTCCAATTACTCTTGAAAATGATGATTCCTATATCCGGCTGAATGAAAAACTTGAAGGAATTGCACGAGTAAGGGGAGTAGAATGGCCTAGGCTACCTCAAACGCCTTTTGATGCAGAGACTTTTAGAGCAAAAGTTTTAGAACGGTTGCCTGGTGGTACACAAGAACATACAATAGATGGAGCAAGCACAATTCAGCTTCTATATGAAAATGTGCGTAATCCTGCTTCTGCTTTTGCTGTCATAAGAAATCGTCCACATGAGGTTAAAATTTATGAACTGACGCAAGTATTAGGGCTAGATGTTATCGTCCCAACCGTCAATTTGGATGATGGTTCTGGATGCACAGCTGCAGTTTTTCAAAGGCCTCTAGATTGGAGCTTGATTCCTTATCTTCCTATGCGGCATCTTCTTTTTGTAGATTTATTTGCCGAGCCAAATGGGTCATGCACCCTCTTAAGGGTAGGACTAGTACAAAGAGATAAGGCAGATGTATTTAAAAAATACCATCCTTATTTTCTAGAAAATATTTCAAAAGAAAATATTGATCAACTGTGGTTGTATTGGGTGGTTTTTCGACCTTATGATGCAACGCTTCGTAATACTATGGTTACTATTTCAGCAAGAGGAAA
This sequence comes from uncultured Alphaproteobacteria bacterium, assembly GCA_964442815.1. Classification (GTDB taxonomy): domain Bacteria; phylum Pseudomonadota; class Alphaproteobacteria; order 16-39-46; family 16-39-46; genus CAYUAL01. The sequence goes on from CAYUAL010000053.1 coordinate 6,509, forward strand.
ATTTGAGTTTAAGTTTGTTGACTTAACAAGTATGACAAGAGACCCTTATTTACCCGAAGTTCTAGCTAAGAGTTCAAGAATTGCAGAAGTAATGAAGCCGTTTTGTCCAGAAACAATAAAATTATTGTACCGTTGGAGAAGCATTGACCCTAAAATGTTTAATATAGAGCCTTTATTTAAAGAAAGGTTAGACAGCTTCTATTTAAGAGAGGCTGTTAGGTTTTTATGTGAGCAAGGCCCTTCTTGGCCCGATGAACTTACAACAGTGACCTCTCTCATTAGAAAGCTTCCTACAGTTCAAGAGCTTTTCAATACAAGAAAGTTAAGAGCTAAAGGTGACCCTTGGCTAGAGTCTACAAAAAAATTATACAGAACCCTTGCTGAAGGGAATGTTAAAACACAAGAGTATTACAAACAAGTTTTTGATAACACGATTAATTTAACGCAAGAATATCTAAGATATAGCTTATATAGAACCGCTTTGGGGAGAGCAAATCAAGGTAAGGTTAGAAGAGGTTGTTTTTTATGCTGGAAACCTAGAGGGGCCATAGGCCCAGAATGGAAATATGAGGAACAAGAAAATGCTAATTTGGATGAAGTGTTTCCTTTAAAGGGACTTATGTTATATGGTTTGGCTTTAGGACCTTTAGAGATTCATCACCATGGAATAGTAGATAACATGGGACGTGTTTTCTTCCGAGGAGATATATTAATGTATTAATTATGTATACTCTGACAAGAGGTTTCTTATTTTAAAAGAGAAAGAATGTGCGGGCGTTTGATAGCGTAAATTTTGGCTATGATAAAGTTAAAAATAGAAAAAGCAAAAAGGATCCATTCAGAGGTAATCCACTTGCTTAAGAGCTTGCCGTTAAAAAAATAGGTTGCGAAAGTAGAGATATAAAAGGCAGATTGAATATCTCCATAATATAATATATGCTAAATAGTATAAATATAAAAATGGAGGTTGCCCATGAATGCGAAACTATTTTCTATTTGTCTAACGTTATTTTTTATAAGTACAGCCCCTATTTGTGAAGCAATCACAAAACAACAATGCATAGATAATATGAATAATGTTAACATCCAATGTTTTAGCGATCCAGGCTGCTGGAAATATGATGGATCATGGACAGGTGATTTATCATACTGTAATGGTAATGGTAATTGCTACTCGAATTGTAATTAACTAACTTAATTGTACTTGAAACGATAAATTTTTAAAGCGGTGCTCAAATTGCGGGTACCGCTTTAAAAAGAAAAAAGAGTATCTAAAACAAATACCTCTTTTCTTTTTCGGAGTTCTTTTTCTTTCCATGATATAATAAGATCTTAAAAAAAGAAGAGAATAAAGAAATGAAATTTCAAAAAATCTGCTTGTTCGCAGATAAATTTTCAAAAGCACAAGAAGTTAAAGAAAAAGTATCTAATACCTTTACTCTTTGCTCTTTTGAAGAAGCTGAAGTGGGTATTGTTATAGGAGGGGATGGGTTTATGCTAAAAATCCTCCATTCTCTTTTAAAAGAAGATAAAATTATCCCTTTGTATGGCATAAATACTGGACATGTTGGCTTTCTAATGAATGCCTTAAAAAAAGAAGAAAGCTTTCTAGAGAATGTATCAAAAGCAGTTCCTATTAACTTACCGCCTCTTTCTATGATAGCTTATAAAGAGTCGGGAGAAGCAGAGAAAATATATGCTGTCAACGAAGTAGCTCTTATGCGCGCAACGCCTCAGACATCCAAAATTCGTATTTCTGTGGATGGGATGGTACGATTGGAGGAACTTGTGGGGGATGGCGTTTTGTTAGCTACGCCTGCAGGGAGCACAGCTTATAACTACTCTGCCCATGGTCCTATTTTACCTTTAGGAGCAAATGTACTAGCCCTTACCCCCATAAATGCGTTTAGACCACGGAGGTGGCGAGGGGCTTTGCTTCCAAGAGAAGCCTGTGTTTCTTTTGAGATTTTGAATTTTGAGAGACGCCCTGTAAATGTTACGGCTGATTTTTATGAAGTACCTCGTGTGTGTAAAGTGGAGGTTGCCGAAGATAATTCTCGTTGTTTAACACTTTTATTTGATCCAGAGCATAATCTTGAACACCGCATATTAAATGAACAATTCTTAGGGTAGAACTAAATTTAACGGCCAAAAACGATTGGTAGGTCACTCCACTTGGTTGTATAAGAGGGGGACATGTTACTTCTTTTTGGTTGCCACTTAGAAGATAGAGAAGAAGCTAAAAATACAGCATCTGATCCGTGCTTTTTACAAATACTATCAACGGTATCGAATAGAGCCTTATTTTTGGGGCAAGAAAGTTTTTCTGTATTTAGAAAAGAAAGCTGTTTGTGTCGAGGTCCTACTTCGGTTAAAAGAATGCCGGCTTTTTTGTAGATGAGTCCTTTTTTAAAAAGAGAAGGCAGAGCTCTCAAGGCTTCTTGGATCATTACGCGCGCATCTTGAGTCCCATGGGGGAAGGGTAGGAAGGTTGATGCGAAGGATAGTTTTCCTGCCTCTTTATTTCTTATACCAAGGTAAATATATATCCCAAAGGTAAAAAGATCTTTCTTTCTTAAGTTTGAAGCACCCTTTTCTAAGAAAGAAGAGAGGGCTCCTTCTATTTCGTGTATTTGGGTCAAAGGTGCTCCAAAAGAACGGGATACTTGAATACTTTTAGGTGCAGAAGGAGATGTCTCAAGAGAAAAGCAAGAGGTGCCTTGGAGCTCTCTGACGGTTTGTTCAAGGGTAACAGAGTGCATTTTTCTTATCCATTTTGGGTCTGCCATGGCCAAGTCTTGTGCGCAGTTTAGTCCTAGGCTACGAAGTTTGGGAGATAGGCGCCTCCCTATGCCCCATACATTTTCTATGGGTAAATTTTCTAAAGCCTTTGCAATAGTTTCTTTCGTTAACAGGACACAAACACCTTTATAAGAAGGGTCCTTTTTAGCCCAATGGTTAGCTACTTTTGCTAAAGTTTTTGTATGGGAAAATCCAAGACTAATAGGAAGGCCAAGGCATTGAGAAACAGTTTTCTTTACTTCATGCCCAAAGGAAGTAAAGTCTTGAGTACTTGCAGGAGGTTGTAAGAATATTTCATCAATGGAATACATTTCCATTTCTTCTGCAAAAGAAGAGATAAGGCTTGCAAAGCGTTGAGATATATCTCCATAGAGAGCAAAATTAGAAGAGAACACTTTAATATTATAAGTCTTGATAAGGTTTTTAATTTTAAAAAAAGGGATCCCCATGGGGATACCAAGGTTTTTTGCTTCTTGGGATCTTGCGATAACACATCCATCGTTAGAGGATAGGACAATAATAGGGGTATGTGTTAAATCAGGTCGAAAAACACGCTCACAAGAAGCATAAAAATTATTAATATCTATAAGAGAAATTACGTTACGCATATGCACATCTAGAATTTATGGATAGCGGCGGTGACAATACCCCAAATGAGGAAATCTTCTTCTCTTTTAAGTTGAATAGAGGAATAGGAAGGGTTTTCAGATTCTAAATATATTGTTGTGCCATCTTTCTTAAGCCTTTTTACGGTAAGTTCTCCATTAATAGCAGCAATAACAATTTGCCCGGAACGGGCTGTAAGAGATCGATCCACAACTAAGATATCTCCATCTTGAATGCCTGCGTCTTTCATGGAAGAGCCACTCACACGCACTAAAAAGGTGGAAGCTGTATCTTTAATAAGATACTTATTCAAATCCAAAGAAGTTTCTATATGGTCATCCCCATGAAAGGGCAAGCCTGCAGGAACTGTAGAAGTATATAGAGGCAGGTGTGCTATGGAAGAGGGGGAAGAAAGGCTTAGAATAGTCGTAACACGGCAAGAAGAATACTTCATAAAAATAGCTTTCGATCTTTAAGAATAAAGAAAAAAGTTCGTTAAAAAAGAACTGAATATATTTATATCACGTGCCTAAGAGAAGATATAGAGTTGTTCTATTAAGGTACACATGTACAGAAGGGTATGGAAAATATAGATAGATGGTCCTATAGAAGATCTAAAATGCCCTACAATAAGGTAAAAATTAGCTTTTTACAGTGGTTGCGTCATTGAGCTAGCAATTCCTGATTGCTTGGTAAAGTCCCACTACCTGGCAAGGCTGGTGAGAGGACTTGTCCATTAGGTTCTCCCGTGGTGAGTTGGTCATAGACCTTTCTTAGGTGCTCTCTCATAGCAGGGGGGAAATTATCATTATC
>CAYUAL010000054.1:0-6471 GCA_964442815.1 uncultured Alphaproteobacteria bacterium
GGAATCGAACCGACGTACAAGGATTTGCAGTCCTCTGCATAACCACTCTGCCACCCGGCCATATAATGCTTTTGTTGAGGTATATATGGCAATCCTTTTGCGGTCAAGGTTCTAATGCATCTAACGTCACAATTCTCGGCCTTGACGCAACAATCTCTTGTTGATACCTTTTTAAACTGAATAAAAATTAATAAAATAAACTGTTAGGCGCTATCATGTTTAATAAGAATTCCCTAAAACGTTTTATTGGATCTTCTTTTGCTGCAATGGTCTTATTCCCTTTGAGTGGAAACACAAAAGTAGTTCCATTGAATAGAAATGCGGAAGAAGGTGCAGAACTAAACAAACCTCAACAGCCAACAGTTCTTCAAGCACGTGATTATATAGCAAGGAAAGTTTTTGCTACTGCCAAAAACCTTGATTCTGATGCACTAATCGAGGTTTCTAACCAAAGGTACAAAATAGTTTTTTCACAAGATGTGCCTTTAGATAATATGTTAGATACCTTTATGAGAGCAGCGGAGGTAGCGGAAAAAAAAGTTAATCTTGGTGTAGCTCATGGAGAATTTTCTGTATACGGTCTTTCCTCTAGTGCGAAGCAGCGCCTAAGTAGCTTAGAGGGCGTTCAACTCAGGGATGGCGGGGATACGGTTACTCTTGTACTGGCAGATGTAGTACGTGTGATGCCCCAAATTAAGCATATTGCTCAAGACTCCTCAGCAACTATACCTCATAACACGTTAGCAAGTGTATGGATACCGCAGCTTCGTGGGAAGTCAGTAGTGCAACGGGGAGGGGGCTGCTGATAAGTGGCGGCCGCTAAAAGCCTTGTTATACTATTTTCTTGAAAGGGAATCTCAGCTAGCTAATAATGACCAAAAGCTCTAAACCTTCCATCCTCGTCCTTTCTACATCTTTAGATCCGAATAGCCGGAGTGCGTTGCTTGCAAAAGAAGCGCACTCCCTTCTTTTGAAGAATAAAGATATTACTTTGGATTATATAGACTTGCGGGATTTTTCTGTGCCTTTGCATAATGGCCATGAACAATCTGCTTATGCATATGAACATCTAAAAGAAATCCATGATAGAATCTTGCAAGCGCAAGGCGTGCTACTGGCAGCGCCTATTTATAATTACTCTGTAGGAGCTTGCTGTAAAAATATTATTGAACTTACGGGCCATCCTTATAAAGAGCATTTTTCTGGGAAAGCTTGGATGCATAAAGTGGTTGCTTTTGTAGGGGCGTGTGGAAGCCCTCGTTCTCTTATGGCCCCTATGACTATACTCAATAGCCTTTTTTTAGATTTTAAAGCTATGATAGTTCCTTCTTTTGTGCTTGCTTCTTTAGAGGAGTTTCAAGGAGGGGAAGTTCCTGCTCCTTTTGTGCAACGTCTCGAGAATTTAACAACAGATCTTGTTTCTGTGGCAGGAGCTTTGCAAGAAATTTCATGGAAAGCCTAATTCTGGCTCTTGCGGGACATGACAAGACGCGGTAGGATCCATAAATACATACAGTCCTAAAGATACTATTTAACCATACATCAAGATCTATCCATGTCTTCTTCTTATCCTAATTCTTCCATATTTTATGATGATATCGTACAAAAAGCTCTTCGTCATGTGATTCCCGACGTATTAGAGCAAGTGAGTAAAGAAGGGTTTCCTGGAAATCATCATCTTTATATTACGTTTCAGACACATTTCCCAGGTGTTGAGCTTCCTAGCTATCTTAAAGAAAGACATCCGGATGAAGTAACTATTGTTCTCCAATATCAATTTTGGGATTTAAAGGTAGAACGGGATGTTTTTTATGTTACGCTGAGCTTTAATGATATTCATGAGCGACTTCGGATTCCTTATACGGCTGTTACGGGGTTTGTGGATCCTTCTGTTAAGTTTGGCTTACAATTTACCCCAACTGAGATCCCTGAAGAAGAAGTATTAGATGTCGTAAAAAATACTAAAGAAGAAGACAAGAAAGAAAAAAACTCTCAAAAGGCATCTAAAGAGGGAACTAAAAAAACAGCGTCCAAAGAGTCAAAAGTAATTGCTTTAGATGCCTTCAGAAATAAAAAATCATAATTCCCTTGAGACACGTATAGAGCACGACTCCATGGGACCTATGGAGGTCCCTAAAGATGCTTATTGGGGAGCTCAAACACAACGTTCTTTAAAGTATTTCTCCATTGGCGAAGAGAAAATGCCTCTTTCTTTCATTAAGGCATTTGCTCTTCAGAAGAAGGTAGCCGCTTTAGCTAATATAAAGCTTGGTGTTCTAGATCCTGGGTTAGGAAAAGTTATTGCGCAGACTGCTGAAGAAATATTAGAAGGTAAATTTTTAGATCAATTTCCTCTTTCGATTTGGCAAACAGGATCTGGCACACAGACAAATATGAATCTCAATGAGGTCATAGCAAATCGAGCAGTTGAAACTCTAGGAGGAGAAAAAGGATCTAAAACGCCAGTCCACCCTAACGACCATGTTAATATGTCCCAGTCGACTAATGACTCTTTCCCAACTGTAATGCATATGGCTGTTGTGTTTGAGACCCATGAGCATCTTCTTCCTGCTCTTAATCTTATTGTTCAAGCTCTTGAAGCAAAAATTCGAGATTTTTCTGATATTATTAAAATAGGACGGACGCATTTACAGGACGCAACTCCTCTTACTTTAGGGCAAGAGTTTTCAGGATATAAAGCACAGCTCAAAGCAGATCAGAAGCGTATCTTATGTGCCTTGGAAGATGTTTATGGTCTAGCTCAAGGAGGAACGACTGTAGGAACCGGACTGAATGTTCCTAAAGGGTTTTCTGAAGCCTTTATTGCTATTTTAAACGAAATTACCCATCTTCCCTTTAGATCTCAAGATAATAAGTTTGCAGGTCTTGCAAGTCAGGATGAGTTGGTCTTTTTTTCTGGTACTCTTAATACGCTTGCAGTCTCTCTTTTCAAAATAGCCAATGATATTCGCTTATTAGGTTCGGGGCCTCGGGCTGGCATAGGAGAATTAATTTTGCCTGAGAATGAGCCGGGCTCCTCTATCATGCCGGGGAAAGTAAATCCTACGCAATGTGAAGCGCTTTGTATGATAGCTATTCAAGTGATGGGGAATCATTCCACTATAAGTATGGCAGGAAGTCAGGGGCATCTTGAGCTTAATGCCTATAAGCCTATAATTATTCATAATATTTTACAATCTATCCGGTTGCTGGCAGATGGAATGGTGAATTTTACAGAACATTGCCTTAAGGATTTGCAGGCTCATACAGAGAATATAAAGAAGCATTTGGAAGATTCTCTTATGTTGGTAACAGCCTTAAGCCCTCATATTGGGTATGAACGTTCCGCACAAATTGCGAAACTAGCTCATGAGAAAGGTACTTCTTTAAAAGCAGCAAGCCTCTCGACAGGTTTTGTTTCAGAAGAACAATTTGATTCTTGGGTAAGACCAGAGCATATGATAGGGAATTAGCTTGTGTCCCTCCAAAAGCATTCCGTTTCTCTCCGTGGGCACAAGACAAGTATTTCTTTAGAACAAGAATTCTGGGATCTTTTAAAGAAAATAGCGCAAGAGAAAAACAAGCCTTTATCTCTTTTAATTGCAGAGATAGAAGAAGAAACAAGAATTTCCTCTATAGAAAAATATAACCTTTCAAGCCGGTTGCGGATTTATATTTTAAAAGAAATTTTAAAGAAAATTGCTCTTCCGCTCTCTTAATATAACAAATTGATTTTCTTGCAAAATATTAAAAATAGGATTAGATTCAAGCCGGTTAAGAATCCTCAAAAATCTCATTTATAGAGGAAACAGGTTAATTAAGTACCTTAAAGGAAGATTCAAATGAAACAACCTCATAAGTCTTTACAAATTATTACTCACCGTAAACCAAAGTCTTTTTCTGATTATATTGCTTATAAATTTATTAAATTTTTGCGTTTTCTTGCAGATTATTTCTTTGCAAAACGTTATGGACATCGAGCGGTTGTTCTTGAAACAGTAGCAGGGGTACCAGGTATGGTAGGAGGGATGCTACGCCACCTTAGAAGCCTAAGAAAATGCCAGGATGACCATGGTTGGATAAAAAAGCTTTTAGGAGAAGCCGAAAATGAACGTATGCACCTTATGACGTTTATTGAGATTGCTCATCCTAGCTGGCTAGAAAGAATGGTTATTGTTATCGTTCAGGTTATTTTCTTTTGTGCTTATTTTCTTCTTTATGTTGTTTCTCCTAAAACGGCTCATCGTTTAGTAGGATATTTAGAAGAAGAAGCCGTTATATCCTATACACAATATATTAAGGAAGTAGAGGATGGAAAAATAAAGAATATTCCTGCGCCTGATATTGCTATTCATTATTGGAATCTTCCTAAAAACGCTCGTTTACATGAGCTTTTAGTAGTAGTTCGTGCCGATGAAGCGAATCATAGAGATACAAACCATTGGTTTGCAGATGAGCTAGCGCACGCAGCATAAAATTAAGCGCCTTGTGCCTTATATATTTCGTAGGCTTCTAAGGTGCGGTGAATATAGTTTCGTGTTTCTCCATAGGGAAGCGTTTCAATCCAAGAGATTGGGTCTATACCTGGATCTCTTGGATCTCCATAGGTTTGCAGCCATTTTTCTAAGTTCCCCGGTCCACCATTATAGGCAGCGGCAGCTAAGATTAAGGACCCTTCATATTCTTCAAGAAGCATTTCTAAATAAAGGCAGCCCAGTTTCAGATTTGTTTCAGGATTTTCTAGTACATTCTCCCAAGATCCTTTTATGGGTGGTAAGTTATTTTCTTTAACGATGGAATCGGCCGTGAAAGGACGAATTTGCATAAGACCAATCGCATTGGCAGAGCTTCTAGTATTGGTTTTAAATCCACTTTCTTTGCGAATAATAGATAAAATAAAAGGTTTACCTATCTTTTTTAAGTAAGGGCCTAAATAGTTAGATTTAATAAATAGGGAGGGATAAGCCGCTTTATAAAGGACATCTCCTTTGCGGAGTAGCGTTCGTGCAATGGGAACACGCAGCTGGGGGGCTACCTTTTCAGTTAGCTCTAGAACAAGACCTCGCTCTTCTTCTGTTTTTGCTTGCTCAGCCAGATAATCTAAGACCATAGCGAGTTGGTCTTGCATATTAAGTTCTTTTAAAAGGTAAACAGCTTTTATAAAAGAACGGGCCTCAAAAGCTTTTCTTTTAGCTAGGGGGATCGAATTAAAAGATTTTAGCTTAAAAAGGAAATGTTTTTTTAATTTCTTAAGAGCTTGTTGTCCATAGAAAGTTGTTACATATTTAGCGGCTTTTTCATACCAATGTTTTTCTAAGGTTTTTTCTTGTAAGGCTTCTGCGGCTCGTCCCGCCCAATAAGCTGCTCTTGATTTAGAGATAGGGGTTTCTACATTTTCAAACAATCTTTCGAAATGGGTTAAAGCTAAGTCAGGTTTATGTAAACGTTCTAGTGCTATGAATCCTAAAAGAAATTCTGCATCCGAAAAATCAGGTCCTTTTTCCAGTCCATGGTGTTGAAGATAGGTATATAGTGCTTGTCCGTTGTGCTTATCCCGTACACCATCTCTGAAAAGAATATGGCGGTCTTTCCATAGGCTTGCGTTAAGGGTATCAGAAGGTATTTTATAACGTAAAAGTTTATAAGCAGGGTCGTATTTATCTTTTTTTCTGAGCCATTTAATACGGTCGTGAATAAGATCCGGCAACTCTTTGATTTGCTGAGGTAATCTTTTAAAGAGGGCTTCAGCAGTATGAATATCTTTTGTGAAAGCAAGACGGGCATCAATAAGCTTCTGATAGGAGCGAGAAGCATAAGATTTAATTCTTTCGGCAGCACTTATTTTTTCTTCAACAAGAAGGCGTCGTAGGCGTTTTAGATGGTCCTCTTCTTTTAAAAACTTTTTAAACTTTTTGAAAAATCCTTTTTCATGGTCTTCTGAAGGGAAATCCTTTTCTTCCCATATTTTTGCTACTAGCTTATCTAAGGGAGGGGTTTTTCGTTTTATAGTTTTTGCATGTGTTTGAAGAGCTTCTGCGTAGATTGCGGCTCCTTTTCCTGTTAAGGGAGGATTATTTAAAAACCAGTTTAAAATAAGAACGGGAGATTCTTTCCCTGTTAAAGCCTCTTCTGCTCGGCGTTTTAACATATTAGAAGGCCATTCAGGGTTTTCTTTGATAAAAGTTGTTATTGCTTCGAAGGAAGCTATAGGAGGATCTTGCCTATAAGTGAACCATTGATAAAGTTTCTGGGCAACAGGACATTCCTTAGGAATATTTGAAGATTTTCCTTCTAATTTTTTTTGTAAAGCTTTTCCGCATAAGGAAGGTTTCTTTTGTAGTATGGCATCTACACGCTGCCAAGCAGCTATACTATTATAAGTAAGTATAAATAAAGTAATAAAAAAAGCGCGTTTAATCCACATTTTCCATTTTTTTTCGAGCTAAATCTGTCGTATGATCCAAAAATCTT
>CAYUAL010000054.1:6481-10677 GCA_964442815.1 uncultured Alphaproteobacteria bacterium
AAAGAACGTATATATTAGAGAAATATTATGTCTACATCTCCTCCTTCTCGCAAAATTATCGTCCAGAATCGCAAGGCGCGATATAACTTCTTTATAACAGAAAATATAGAAGCAGGGATAGTATTGTTTGGTAGTGAGATCAAAGCTCTTCGTCAAGGAAAAGCCAGTATAGAAGAGGCTTTCGTGGATATCCAGCAAGGAGAGCTTTATCTCGTAAACTCTTTTATTAATGAATATGCGCAAGCACGACATTTTACTCATGAAACAACGCGTCCTCGAAAGCTTCTTCTGAATCACCGGGAAATTCATAAAATTTTAGGAGCTATTCAACGCAAAGGAATGACCGTTGTTCCTTTAAGTTTCTATTTTTCTCCTCGGGGACGTGTCAAAGTAGATCTAGGCGTAGCAGAAGGAAAGAACAAGGTTGATAAGCGTGAACATGAAAAGCAACGTGATTGGGATCGTCAGAAAGGGCGCCTCTTACGAGAAAAGGGATAATCTTAAGAAGCTTTTTTTGCCTTTTTAGAGGAAGCTTTTTTAAGTGGAGCCTTCCTTTTTATACGTTTAGAAGGGCCAGCTTTTGCTTTTTCTTGCAATAAAGAAATAGCATGATTAAGGCCTAGGTGAAAAAGGTCTTCTGGATCTTTTAAAGACACATAAATCTTTCCACAATGGACGTAAGGGCCAAAGCGTCCTATCCCTGTATAAATATCTTCTCCTGTTTCTGGATTTTGGCCTACTAAGCGGGGTAAAGAGAGCAGCTGTGCTGCTTGTTCTAATGTAAGAGTCGCAGGCGAGATTCCTCGAGGAAGGGCAGAGCGTTTTACATTAGGTTTTTTTTGCTTTTTGCTTTTGGTAGTAGCAGTGGAAGAAGCAGGGAGATCTTCTTGTAGATAGAGTCCATAAGGGCCTTTTCTTAAAGAAATTTCTTGTTTGGTTTGGGGGTTTATTCCTAAGATCTTAGGAAACTCGCTTGATGCGCTCTCTTCTGGGGCAGATGCTTCTGAAGAAGAGACGGCTGCAATGGGTCGTGTATATTTGCATTCTGGATAATCGGAACAGCCAATAAAGGCGCCAAATTTTCCTATTTTGAGAGAGAGACGGCCTGTATGGCATGAAGGGCATTCTCTTGGATCTGTTGTACTATCAGAAGAAATTGGGAAAAGATGAGCTGAAAGCTTCTCATCTAAAATCGTGAGAACATCTGCAAGGCGTACTTTTTGTGTTTCCTCTGTATCTGCCTTAAGATGGCTCCAAAAATCTTTAAGAATTCTTTTCCAAGCTTCTTTTCCTTCAGATACGGCGTCTAAGTCATTTTCTAAGTCAGCTGTAAAGTCATAGGTGACGTATTTCGGAAAGTATGTTTCCAGGAAAGCTGTTACTAACCGTCCACGTTCTTCAGGAATAAAACGTTTATTGTCTAAGTGAACATAGTCTCTATCTTGGAGAACTTGGATGATAGAAGCATAAGTAGAAGGTCTTCCTATCCCGAGTTCTTCTAGTTTTTTTACAAGAGAGGCTTCCGAATAGCGGGGAGGAGGTTCTGTAAAATGTTGGTCTGGTGTGACCTGCTGAAGTAATAGAGATTCTCCCTCTTGAAGAGGAGGAAGTTTTGCCGTTTTGCTATCTTGTTGTTCTTCGTCCGTACCTTCTTCGTAGACTTTAAGAAAGCCATCAAAAATAAGGGTAGATCCAGAAGCCCGCAATTGGATTTTACCGTCCGGAGACTTTAGAATACCAACTAATTGATCATACAAGGCACTTTCCATTTGAGAGGCCATGGAACGCTTCCAAATAAGATGATATAGCTTCCACGCGTCTGGAGGAAGGATAGTCTTTAGTTCTTCTGGAAGTCTATTAATATCCGTAGGGCGAATGGCTTCGTGAGCTTCTTGGGCGTTTCGTGTCTTTGTTTTATAAAGCCGAGGAGAGGCGGGGAGATATTCTTTCCCATAACGCTTAGAAAGGAGGTCCCGGATAGCAGAGATGGCTTCTTGAGAGAGGGTAACGCTATCTGTACGCATATAGGTAATGAGGCCTACAGTTTCTCCATCTATATCAACGCCTTCATAAAGATTTTGGGCAAGGCGCATGGTACGCGATGCAGAAAACCCTAGCTTTCGAGAGGCTTCTTGCTGAAGAGTAGATGTAGTAAAAGGCGCGCTGGGATGACGGTGTGTCTTTTTCTTTTCTACGGAAGCAATGCTGTAAGGAGTATTCTTTTCAATTTTTTGGGCAGCTTTTGTCGCTTCCTCTTGGGAAGGCAAAGAAAACTTCTCTAGCTTTTTATCGTCCAAATGCGTAAGCGTTGCCTCAAAAGATTCTTTTTTGGAGGTTTGGAACTGTCCATGTATCGTCCAATATTCTTGCGAGATAAAGCGTTCAATTTCTTCTTCACGCTCTGTGATAAGCCGCAAAGCTACGGATTGGACTCGGCCCGCTGAGCGGCTTCCAGGAAGTTTTCGCCACAAAATAGGGGAAAGTGTGAACCCCATAAGGTAATCAAGAGCCCGGCGGGCTAAATAAGCATCAACTAAATTTTGATCAATGGCACGTGGGTGTTTAAGAGCCTCTTGGACAGCTTTTTTTGTAATTTCATGGAAGACAATGCGCTTAACGTCTTTGCCATCTAGAGCTTTTTTTGCTTTTAAAATCTCTTCAATATGCCAGGAAATCGCTTCTCCTTCTCGGTCAGGGTCGGTAGCAAGATAAAGAGTATCTGATTTTTTTAAAGCTTTCGTAATATCATCAACGATTTTAGAGGCACGATCGGCTAAAGCCCAAGTCATAGAAAAGTCTTTATCTGGATCTACAGATCCATCTTTCGAAGGAAGATCACGGATATGACCGAAGCTCGCAAGAACCGTAAAATCTTTCCCCAGGTAGGAATTTAGGGTTTTCGCTTTTGAAGGAGATTCAACAACTACAACTTTCATTAGGCAAGTATCTATCTTGTATTAAACAATTATAAACTAAGAACCAAAGAAACTTGATTCCCAGGATGCCGTTGAATGCGTCCTGCTAACTCAAGTTCTATTAGAATCATCATAAGTACAGGGGGCTTAATCTGACATCGTCGGATGATTTCGTCAACAGGGGTCGGCTCATGAGACAACGAAGAAAAGACTTTTTCTCGGTAAAGGTGTGTCTCTTCTTCCTCGGCAGAAGAGAGAATAAAAGATCCTTTATCATCCAGATCCATATTTTCTTGAACTTCAAAAGTAGAAAGAGGACGAAGGGCTTCTATGACTTCTTCTGGGGTTTGGACAAGGGTTGCTCCTTGTTTTATGAGGTTATTAGTCCCTTGTGCTCTTGGATCTAAAGGTGATCCGGGGATGGCAAATACTTCCCTTCCTTGCTCTAAAGCATATCGGGCAGTTATAAGAGATCCTGAGTGCAAAGCAGCCTCTACGACTAACAATCCTTGAGAAAGCCCAGAAATTAATCGGTTTCTTCTTGGAAAATGCGTTGCTTGTGGAGTTGTTCCTAAAGGCATTTCAGCAACAACGGCACCTTTATGGGCGATAATATCTTTGTATAGAGACTCATTTTCAGGCGGATAAATAATATCGATCCCACCTGCCACTACGGCAACGGTACCAGTAGACAAAGCTCCTTTATGAGCAGCCGTATCAATACCACGGGCAAGTCCGGAAGCTATCCCATAGCCGTGTTTGCCTAAATTTTCGGCAAATTTTTCTGCAAGACGTTGTCCATTAATCGAAGCATTACGAGCCCCCACAATTCCTATGGCATTTTTTGTAAGAAGAGCTGGGTTTCCTAAAACGCTTAAGAGAGGTGGAGCATCAGGCAGGATAGCAATACTTTTAGGGTAGTTAGGGTCCCCGCGGGCAATTAAGAATCCTCCCATTTTCTTTAAAGCTATCCATTCATTATAGGCGTCTTCTTCCTTACAAATATATAAGCTTTTATTAAGACCACCTCTTTTACTAAGTTTGGGGAGAAACGTTAAAGCTTCTTTGGCAGATCCATAATACTGAAGAAGATCGTAAAAAGTAACGGGTCCAACATTCTCACTTCGGATAAGTTGGAGCCATTGTAATTTTTCTTCTTCCGTTATGGGCGTGACAAAGTTGAATGATTGCCGAGATATAAAAGACATAAGGAAAGAAGAAACGATTTTTGCTTATTTGGCAAGAGTGGTGATTCAGCGCAGGGTACTTTTTATAAATTAC
>CAYUAL010000055.1:0-10536 GCA_964442815.1 uncultured Alphaproteobacteria bacterium
TAAAGAGTTTGTAAAAAATTTGTTTAGAAGGGTGGAAGCTTTTGTTTTCAGATCTTCAGATGCCTTACTATCATATATAATAGTCTGTAGCATTTGTAGAGAGTCTTGATTAGGAGAAGGTTTTACTGCTCCGTTATAAATCATTTCTGCTTGGTAGAATCTAGATATTCCTTGAATATGATAAGGAAGTTCTATGGTGCTAAATGCTTCTTGAAACCAATCGAAAACTTGTTGGTCTGTGATAGCGGAGGTAGGAGACGATTTCCCGCGACCTAAATGAATCATTTCCGCCCGGTAGAACGTTGCGAGTTTTTTAATGCGAGGGGACACCTTTTTCCGAGAGCTTACAACTTCAAATCGCTTGAAAATTTCTTGATCTGGAAGAAGGTCGAGTTTATTATTTAAGTAGCAAAGTTCTGCTTGATAATACATTGCACTTCTTCTCGTGCGCTCATTTATTTTTGTATCTTTTATTATTTCCTCTAGATTCTGAAATACTTGTGTCGCCAAAGTCTGAAATTGTGTTGTCATCGGTTGGGAAGGGGCGTTTAAAAAACTAAGTGCTTTTGCTTGCGATATTACGTCTTTAGCTTTTTGATTTTTTTCCTTTATTTGTTTTCTTACTTCTTCAGCCTGTACCTCAGGTATTGAATCGTTACTTACCTTTAGTTGTTTTCTTATTTCTTCAGCCTGTACCTCGGATATTGAATCGTTACTTACCTTTTGTTGTTTCCTTACTATATCATTAGTGGCTACACTATTTTCTATAAGGGTTTGTACGTCACTTGTAGGAAATTTGCTTAGAAGTGTTTCGGCCCGTACTTTGAGATCATCAGATATCATTTTATTGTGCATGATTTCTAGTAATAGTTCTATCGCGGTGTTATTGCTTGGAGAAGGTTTTACTGCCTTATTAAAAATCATTTCTGCTAGATAGAATTTTGCTAAAGCTCTAGTCTCAGTATATACCTTATCAAGTTCAATTAATCTGTTAAATTGGTTAACAATTTCTTGAATTGTAAGGGGCCCAGTTTTATGTAGATAGCAAAGTTCTGCTTGATAACATTCTGCATCTCTTCTTATGCGATCAGATAGCAGTTTATCTTTTTTAATATCTTCTAGAGTTTGAAATACTTCTGTTACAGACTGTGTAGGGTCTTTAGAAAAGATAAATGATCTTGCCCTCATTATGTCTTCTCTAGCTTTTTTCTCTCTAGCATCTTTTTCTGAAGGTTTAGTAGGTTCGGGGCTTTGTTCTTTATCAATACCTGCCTTTGGCTGTTCTTCTTCTGCTTGGATTTTTTCTAATTCTCTCGAAGCATGGTCTGCCAAACTCCTTAGTAAAGAGGGCGCACTTATTGTATCCATTTCACTAGGAGCTTCTACTGCTTCTGCTACAGGTACTGCCTCTTCCTCTGGTGTTTCTTCAGAATCTATAGATAATGCCTTTCTTTTCCTGGTGTTATATACCTTTGATGGTTTTTTTGCTTCTCTTCTTCCCTGACTTCTCAGAAAACGCTCTAACGTAACATCTTGTGAAGAAGGGACACTTTTTATAGCCTTTTTACGAGGAGCTTCTACCGCCTCTGCTACAGGCATTGCCTCTTGCTCTGGTGTTTTAGATACTTCCCTAGGTGCTTCCCTTCTTTTCCTAGTGTTATGCCCCTGTAATGGTTTTCCTGCTTCTCTTCTTCCCTGATTTCTCAGAAAATCTTCTAACGTAACATCTTGTGAAGAGGGGATACTTTCTACATCCATGGGGCTAAATCTTATTTTATTAAAATTATCTCTCACCTCATTTACAATTAATTCGACTTTCCTCGTTTCTTCTAGGCTTCACGAATCACTAACTGTGTGGGAAGAATCACTTCCTTTTTTCTTACCTCTTTTACAATTGATGCAGTTTCTCTCATTGCTTCTCGGGCTCTTTTTGCTCCCTCAGATGGAGAGGGTTTTAACCCATAGCGTATATCATTAGATTTTGCACGGAATTGAAGTGTATCTTCCACTTCCATCACTTCCATTCCTAAAGCTTCATGATAAATGTTGAGGACTAAAAAAGAAGCGCTTAACAGCCTTGATGTATGGGAGATTTTCATTTTTTCCCGTTTCTAAAATGTTTAAGACTCTACTTATTAAAGTAGAGTCTATCTTTAATATAAAAGCATTTTACGCTAATATTGAAAATCATTAAAGAATGAAGAAAATATTGTGTGAAAGAATTTGAAAATACATCAAAAAAATCACTATGCTACAAACCAACAAAAGAAAGAGTATTATTATGGACAGAAAAACTTATTTCAAGACATGGAAGATCTTGCTAAATCAATAGTGGGTAATGGATTGAGCATTCCATTCAATTAAGCCTTTAAATATGTTCTGTAACGCTTTCTTATCCACATTATTAAAAGCGTTTGTGGTTATTTCTTTATTTCGGATATTAATAAACAAAGCATCTACAGCGTAATAAAGCTTCGTCGTGACATCACGCCATAGCGCATTCCGCGCGACAGCGGATGGCGGATGGGGTGGGATTCGAACCCACGAAGGAGTTTCCCCCTTGCCGGTTTTCAAGACCGGTGCCTTCAACCGCTCGGCCACCCATCCTTAAAAGGTGTATTAGTGGTTACAGATTCTTTCTCTTTCGTCAAGCACAGATTTTTGTTTGTAACATGAGCGGATTTTTATTTTGTAGGTGGTTTTTATAAAAGAAGGTATTAGATTGAACCCCAATAACTTTTATAACAAAGAAAGAATCTTCTTTTTGCGATGTAACTTTTCTTATGATATCTTATATAAAATCTTCTCAACAAAAGTAAATTAGGAATGGCTCTTTTACACTTTCTCTCTTCCTTACCTATCTATTTGATGACCTTTTTGGTTATTGCCCTTTATTTGGCTTTTACGATCCTTGCTTTTTTCGGATGTAAAAAGTTTATTAGTAATCAACATCGCACTGATCACTCGGATGTTATTATTACGATTTCTCAATCTGTAGGGACGCTTTATGGACTTTTGCTTGCATCTGTTGCTGTGATTATTATTACCAACCGTATGGATATTTCTCATGCTATAGAAACAGAGGCGAACTCTGCTGCAGATATAGCTTTGCTCAGTTCTATGTTGCCCAATGAATCAATAACAATACAAAAAAGCCTAAAAGATTATTTGCATACAGTGAAAACTATTGAGTTAGAGGCTCTTAAAAAAGGGGAGATCAAATACGATGCAGCGCAGTATCTTATACAACTACAAAAAAATCTTTTGAGCATTGCTACTCCAGGGCCTAACGAGTCTATAATTATTCAAAAAAACTTAGATGTTTTAAGTGATCTATACAAAGCACGTCGTACGCGTATAGAAGGTGCACAGTATAGTACACACCCCTATGTCTGGTTTGTTCTTGTTGTTGGAAGTCTTATTTTAATTTTTTGTTGTGCTATCTTTACTTTTCAACATGCGCCGCTTTATCTTTTTCTTTTAAGCTTAGTAGGGTTATCCGTAGGGCTTATTATTAGCCTGATGATTGCTTTTGATAAGCCCTTTGCAGGGGACGTGGCTATTCAACCGGTTGCTTTAAATGAATCTTTACGGTTATTAGATGAGCTTTCGTCTAAAGTAACAGCTTCTAAAGCTTCTTTTTAGAAACAAAAAATATTCATAAGTCTGAAAAAGCTGCCTTGTCACGTATTGCTTTAAAGTAGTACTTTTTTTAAAGTCTCTAAGCTTATATTCGCTCCGCTTAAGACTATAACAACATTTTTATTAGAGTACTTTGGAGCTGTTTTAATGAGGGAAGCTAAGGCAACGCCAGAGGCACCTTCGACGAGAAGATGCTGCATTTTTAAAAGCAATATCATAGCTTGTTGGATTTCTTCTTCAGAGACTAAAACATATTCGCCTACTAACTTTTGACAGATTTCAAAAGTAATAGATTCAGGCTCTATCCCTCCAGAGGTTGCATCGGAAAACGTAGGAAGGGTGTCCATTTCTATAAGATGACCTGCTTTAATGGACTCTGCCATGACAGGGGAGTGGGCTGGAAGGCACCCGATAATGCTGGTTTCTGGAGAGATATCCTTCATATAGCCAGCTATGCCGGAGATAAGACCCCCACCCCCTATGGCAACAAACACAGCATCAATGGAATCAAGTTGGTGGCTGAGTTCTAATCCAATGGTTCCTTGTCCTCCAATTACTTGAGGGTCATTATAAGGGGATATATAAAGCATATCATGTTGCTTAGCATATTCTAGCGCATGTAACTCGGCTTTCATGCAGCACGTTCCATGAAACTGTAAAGGGATATCATAACTACGAATATTATCTACTTTAGCTGAAGATGCATTTTCGGGAACAAAAACAATTCCAGGGATCCCTAATTTATAGAGCCCATAGGCAACGGCTGTTCCATGATTGCCAGACGAAGCGGTTACAACTCCTTTTTTACGTTGTTCGGGAGAGAGAGTGAGAAGTTTATTCAAAGCTCCGCGAATTTTAAAAGAGTGTGTATATTGAAGATTTTCACATTTTAGATAAACGTTGCATCCCGTCAGTTTACTTAAAGGAATAGAATACTCCAAAGGCGTTTCACGGATGTGAGTACGAATTCTTTTTTCTGCTTCTAACGTTTCTTTTTTTATATCAAATAACATAGTGATTACTTTAAGGCAGGATAAGTAAAAAATAGGATATGAATAAGGTTTAAGCTAAAATGTGTGATAATACTAGCCTCGATGCGAGCTGTTTTATAATATACCCATCCATATCCTACTCCTGCAATGGTGGCTAGAAGAACATAAAAAATACCACCCGTATAATGCATTAAGCCAAAGAGCAGGGCAGCTATAAAGATGGAATAATAAGAAGCGCCTTTAATGCGTGATAGATAAAAATTTAGTTTTTGTTGAATAAAACCTCTGAATAAAGCTTCTTCTGCCATACAAACAAAAAGAAGGTTTGTGGGAACCCAAATCCATAAGATATCAGATAATTTAGGATCAAAGCGCACATACCCCATCGCTAGAGAGAGGATAATAAGTATTCCTATAAGAATAATAGCAGGTAAAAAAGTTATTTTTATAAGCTGTTTCCATTCTTGGAGCTTTTTAATCAAAGGGCACGTTAACCCTAAAATAAGGATTCCTGCGGCCGTCTTATCCAAGTTTAAATAGAGAGAAAACGGGATGGCATCTGAGGTGATAAAAACATTCCGAAGGATATTAAAATTATGAAAACCTGGAACAATATGAAGAGAAAGGCCTAAACATAATAAAAGAGCACAGATATTGGATAATAGGGGACTAAAAGAGAATGTAGAAGGGGATCCAAAATATAAGAAAAAACTTAGAACAGTTAAAGAGATAAGGCCATATATATCCAGATAATTTCCCATTAAACCAAAGAGAAAGGACAGCCCCAAAAAAAGGGTCCAAAGAGGAAATTTAATCCTAATAGGAACCCAAAGAGAAATAACAGCTAGGTAAAGAAATCCATAACATAAAAAGCTTAAAAGATGAGTAGAGTTATCTAGCATGTGTTCCTCCTAAGGTTTCCAAGGTGTTACTTCTCTATAGGCCCAATATTCCCAATATAAAGGATGGACTTTATCATAATTTCCACGAGACCAAGCTTCTTTGGCACCTTCCTGATGCCAGGGTTTTATAGGGGAGTTGGGAGCAGCTGAGATAAAATGGGTTATATATTCTAAAAAAGTCATATAGCTTTCAGGTGTATTATATAAAAAACCTGCAGGCCAATTCCACCGACGAGAAACTACACGAATGCGGTTGGAAAAAGCAAAATTTAAAGCATTTTGTTCGGGAGTGTTTAAGTCACAAAGATCTGGATTTTTGGTATTTATCTCCAGGACTTCTTTTAAAGTGTCATAGGCTGTGTTGTTTTGTCTCAAAGCCTGCATATTTATGCCCAGCACCCCGACGTTAATGTATGCATCAAAGGAATATTGCTGGCAAGTTAAAGCTGGGTAGGTAAGATTTAATGCTCCTGCAAAAAAATTATGTGAACGAAGTACGTCTTGGCGTATTAAGTGACTAACGTCACGCTTTATAATAAGGTCGCCATCAAGGTAAACAGCTTTTTCTATATCTGTTAAAACCCAAGGCGCAAAAACGCGATACCAAACGAGCTTAGGCCAATCGCTAGTTTCAGTACGATTTTTTAAAACGGTTGGCAAAGCTTTATCTGGGATAACATCGAAAAAGATATCAAAGGGTAAAACATTTTTAATCTCGGAAAGTTTTTGCTGCACGTGAGGAGAAAGAGGATTATCGGGATCTAACAAGAAATGAACTATATAGTATGTCTCAGGATCAGAAGACAAGAGAGCTGAAACAAGAGTAACAGCTGCATGGGGGGCATATTTATCGTCAATTACAAATAAAAGGTGCACAAGCTTTTTATCTAATACTAAACCAGATAAAGCTATTTTTTTCATGATAATTGCTTGATAAATGTTAGGAGGAAATCTTTTTTCAAGGTAAGAAGCACGCCCAAGACGATAAATCATACTAAGTCTTGCTGCAGCACTTTTTCTAAGTAGTTCATCTTTATTATTTAGTAACGTCTTAAGCCATGCGATTTCCTTAGATGTTCCGGCAACGGTAGAAGAGAGAGTTTTGCCTGCAATAACCTTCTCAAGCAGATGAGCATATTTTTCTTCATATTGAGCTTCAAGCGCATAACTAAGATATTCGATAGCTTTATAAAAGCTTGTGTTATTTTTTTCTTGGTATGTTAGCTTAGCTAAGCAATAATAAGCTGACGCAACAGTTTCCCGGCTTTGCCCGTGGTCTGCTTCTGCTTGGCATATTTGGCGAAGCTTCTCAGCGTCATCTTGAAAAATTTTTGTTTCTGTCTCAAAGAGGGAAGATTCTTTATATGCGTTTGCACTATGAAGGATATAAATATTATCCATTTCTTGGCGTGTAAATAATCCCATGTACCCGTCTATATCTTGAACTTGTTTTGAAAGACTAGAGACTTCTCCAGAAAGTTGCTTGAAGCCAGAAGAAGTTTGTTGCCTGGGTATAGTAGGGTAAGCTGGAAAAGAAAGAACGCCATCACCTAAAAGAAGACAAAAAAATAGGACAGAGATTTTCTTGAACAGCATGTTTTAAATTTTTTTGTTGGAGAAGAGAAAAGCAGCTTGTTAGTATACAAGCTAATACTATAGCTTTTTAAGGTGCAGTCAAGATAAAGCAAAAAGCCCTAAGATCTTTAGAGAGTTATACTTTTTTCTGTTTATAATGAAGGCAGCTCGTTTGAAGATTATATGGTTTTTGCACTCATTTTTTCTAATAAACTATGATGATAGAGTCTATTTTGTAAAAAAGAAAAATCTATCTTATCTAAAGCTTGATCTTGGTTAGCACAAGAAAAAACAAAAGATTCTAAGCCTGTATCTGGATCTTGATGCCGCTGAAGGCAGCGTCCACATATTTCTTTCATCATGCACTGCATGGGACTGTTAATACCGGCTATTTTTGTAGAGCATCCAGAAAAGGTTTTTCCTAAAGGAGACTTCAAAAAATCTCTTACAGCCTGCATCATACCACTCGGTCCGATGGTAAGAATACGTTGCGTGAAAGAAAGGGAAAAGAGAAGGGAAGAAAAAGAGTTATTAGAAAGAGCTTCTAACGCTTTTTGTAAGGATCCTTCAAAGTAAATATCCTGAGATCGGGTAGAAAACCTATCTTTGCTTTCAAAGCACCATATAACTTGATCGGCAGCTTTTTCTATTTCGTCTTTTTTAAAAACAAGAGAAGGATGCCGATAGGCGGCTATAAAGAGAACGCGGCAACCTTTTTCACGCATAGCTTTGCCTATGGAAAAAAGAACAGCATTGCCAAAACCACCGCCAATAAGGACCACATTTTGATTTGAAGGAATCTCTGTGGGGCTTCCTGTTGGTCCCATGAGAGATAGGATTTCTCCTTTTTTAAGGTTTTTACACAACAAAGAAGAAGCTCCTGTTTGTAAAACTATAAAAGAAAGAGTTCCTTTTTGGGGATTAGCATGAATTCCTGTGAGGGCAATACCCTTCATATCATAAGGAAGTCCAGAGGTAGCATATCTCTGAACTCGGAAAAATTGACCAGGTTGAAAAGCTTTGGCTGCGGCAGGGGCTTTTACACTTATTTCTAAGGTATTTGGAGCAATAGTACAAATATCTATAACTTGGGCTGTAAATAATTTTCGGACTTTTGCAGAAAAAGCTTTTGGTTTTTCTTGGGAACAAGGAGGATACTTTTTAAGATGTTCTGAAATCTCCGATGCTCCATAGGTAGCACTTGCCATAGCTTT
The DNA here is from genome assembly GCA_964442815.1 of uncultured Alphaproteobacteria bacterium. Classification (GTDB taxonomy): domain Bacteria; phylum Pseudomonadota; class Alphaproteobacteria; order 16-39-46; family 16-39-46; genus CAYUAL01. The sequence continues at coordinate 8,326 of CAYUAL010000055.1, forward strand.
GACGACGCTGCCTGAGAAGGTGGGATGGAGGTCTCCTAAGATACTATAGTAAGGATCTTCTTTGGCAAGAATGGAAGAAGGGGAACATAAAGAGGAATACTCTTTAAAAGGAATGCCAACTTCTTTATGACGAAAAAGAGCTGTATTCGGATCTGTCCCTATAGCCCATAAAAGGCTTTTTACCGGGAATTCAGAAGGTTCAGTATCAGTTTGAAAGGTGACGCATTTTATCCAACCATTTTTGTCTTTTTCGATTGAAGAAGGCGTGCGTTGTTCGAGAAAATAAACACCCTCTTCTAAGGCATTTTGAAGTTCTTCATGATTAAGCCGATAAGCACGAGACTCTTCTATAGTTTTTCGATAAGCAAGTGTGACGCCACCCCATTTTTGAAGGAGAGGAAGAAAAGAAGGGGAACGGTTTTCTTGAGCGGCTTTTTGGCGTTCTAATTGTATAGCTTTTGCATGCTCAATAAATTCCTCAGCAATTTGTCGTTCTTCTTCCGTCCAAGACAGTTGTGTATCTTTTTTAGAAAGTTCTTCGTACCAAGCAAAAAACTTCTCTACTTGGCGCGGATAATAGGCAAGAGCTTCTGTAGCCGCATCGCAAGCTGTTAAGCCTCCTCCGACTACCACAAGAGGGAGCCGTATTAAGAAAGGTATGGGTGATGCTTTTTTATAAGCTCCTGAAAGCTGAAGGGCCATTAAAAAATCAGAGGCAAAATGGACACCCTTTGTAAAAGCGTTTGGAAGAGGCAAAATATGTGGTTTTCCGGCGCCGGTACATATGGCCACGTGATCAAAGACAAGTTCTTTTGCTAATTTTTCTGTGCACTGACTTCCAAAGCGTGTGGATCCTAAGAGGGTATAATAAGGTGCACGGCGTTCTAACAATAGACGAATAAGAAGGAGAAGATTCTTATCCCAGCGTACGGTAATGCCATATTCCATAACGCCACCGAATCCTGCAATTTGGCGGTCTTCTAAGTCGGAAAAAAGGATAAAGGTATCGCGTATAAGCTTTTTCTCAGTAAGTTGGGAAGGCAAAGGTTCGATCCTAAGACCTTCCATGGCAATCACAGTATGACCTTCTTGGATCAAATGATGTGCAAGCGTGAATCCTGCAGGGCCTTGTCCTACGATCAGGACTTTATAGCCTGTAGAAGGTTTTGGAAAAGGATTTTTAAAGTTTAAAGGATTCCAGCGTGTTAAAAGAGAATAAATCTCGAATCCAAAAGGAAGGGAAAGAACGCTTTTTAAAAGAGAGCTTTCAATGGCAGGAACATCCACAGGATCTTGTTTTTGAAAAATACAGGCCTTTTTGCAATCATTACAGATACGGTGGCCTGTAACTGCGACCAACGGATTGTCGACACAAACAACCGCTAAGGCTCCCAAGAGATATCCCTCTTTTATAAGAGCATTCATCTCTGATATTTTTTCTTTTAAAGGACAGCCAGAAAGAGTATTCCCCAGAGGATTTTTTTGAAATGCAGAAGAGGTTTTTTCAACTAAGCCTTTAGAACAAGAATCTTTCCCTTGATTATGGCAAAGAATGCAATAGGTAGCTTCGCTAAGGGCTTTTTCTAGGGTAGGTCCAGGATCCGTAAGGGAAAACCCATCTCGGGCAGAAGGCTCAGAACTTATGGTTGTTCCAGATCTCTTTTCTATTTTTTTTAGTAAATGGCTGTAATCCGTTTTCTGAGGCAATCTAAAGAGAAGAGAGTTTTTATGATTTTCTTGCCCTTGGGGTGAATACAAGGCCCAGCAAGCATAGAGAGCTGCCTTTTCAAGTTGGGGAGCATATTTTTCTTGGCTATCCATCCAAGCTAATGCTTTTTCAGAAAAGAGAGCTTCTGAAAAAGAAGAACCTAAAAGATTTTCTATAAGGACAGAGGCTTCTTCCTTAGAAATATGAGCAACGTTTTCTAAAGTAAATTTTTTGGAAGCAAAGCGCTGAACAAATTGACGTTGGCATAAAAGGATAGGCTCTATTTTCTTTAAACACCTTTGCAAAGAAGCATACGTATCTTGGATGGAAAAGAGACTAAGAAGAAAATCTTCTAAAAGAGGAGCTAACTCTAAAAGCAGAGAACTTTCTTCTAAAGCGTCGTTTTTACGTGCGTGTTGGTATACTTTGGATAGGTGAGGGCTTTCTTTTTTTATAAAATGCCCGAAAGCATTATAAATCTTTTTCAAGCCATTGCGTTCATA
>CAYUAL010000056.1:0-10492 GCA_964442815.1 uncultured Alphaproteobacteria bacterium
CCTTTTATCTTTGCTTCATGTTCTTTTTTAAGGAAGGTTATTTCTTCTTTTGTGGCTTTGGTTATTTCTTGGATCTTTCCTTCTGCTTCTTGAGAATCTTGCGCTGCCTTAGAAAACATTTCTTGTGCTTTTTCACTTAAAATCTGAGCTTCTTTAAGATTTTTCTCAATTTGATAAATACGTTGATCTAAAAAGATAAGAATAAACTGCTTCCCTTTTTTCCCAAAAAGAACAAGTACAATGACAAAAGCGACCAACACCCAAAAGGTAGGATCATGGAACATGTTTTTCCTCCTTAAGGGCTATTTCAATCTTCTCTTGGATAGTTTTGGAAGAGATATCTACATGCATTTTTTCTTTTAAAAGAATTTCTATTAGCCCTGGCAACTCTTCTATAAGTTGCTTTTTTATGGACTGCTTAAGAAGGGCATTCTTCCTTTCAAACTCCAGCTCTTTTTCAACGATATTTTTTGTTAGGGCTTGTTCCTGCTCGTGGTAACTATAAGATAAATTTTGTACTGTTTCTGTTACCATCGTTTGCGAAGTTGCTGTTGCTTCTTCTAGCTTCTTTTCCGATGACTGAGCAAGAGTTTCTGCCTCTTTTTGAAGTTCTTCTGCTTTTTCTAAGAAAGTCTCTATTGTTTCTTGGCGTTCATCAAAAATTCTCGTTAAATGAGGCAGTATAAAAACTTTAAGACCTACATATAACAGAAGAAAGCTAACTGCTAACCAAAACAGAAGCGAAGGAAAAGTAGCAACATCTAATTGTGGCATAGAAACGCCTTAAGGATGCTATTTGAAAAGAATTAAAAAAGCGATAAGTAAAGCAAAAAGAGCAACCGCTTCCGTCAGAGCAAATCCCAATAAACCAATAGGAAACAATGTATCTCGTGCAGAAGGATTCCGTGCAATAGAAGAAATGAGACTCGAAAAAATATTGCCTATTCCTATACCCACGCCCATTAAAGCAACAACGGCTAATCCTGCACCAATCATTCTTGCTGATTCAATATCCATCTCTATTCTTCCTTTCCTGTTCTTAGGTGTTCTTTAATGTAGATGTAAAGCATCATGGAGGTAAAGACAAGTTAGGATCGTAAATACATAAGCTTGTAAAACAGCGACGAGAAACTCAAAAATCGTCAAAGCAATATTAAGGGCCAAAGGTGCAACGCCCCATATACCCATAAGAATCGTAAAACCCGCAAAGACTTTAAGCATAGTATGCCCCGCCATCATGTTCGCAAATAACCGAACAGATAAACTAATGGGCCGCGATAAATAGGAAATAAGCTCAATAGGAACAATAAGTGGAAGTAAGATCTTAGGTACGCCATGGGGTACAAAATAGCTTATAAAGGCACGTCCATGCCTAAAAATGCCAATAAAAGTTATAAGAACAAAAACGACCATAGCTAAAGAAAAGGTTACAATAAGCTGACTTGTAACTGTGTATGTATACGGAATCATTCCAAATAAATTCGCCCCTAAAATAAAAAGAAAAAGAGAAAAAACAAACGGAAAATAAGGCCGTGCTTCTTGCCCTGCTGTATCTTGTAGCATATGAGAAATAAACTCAAAGAGATATTCTGTTAGGGCTTGCAGCCGTGTAGGAATAATTCTTTCTTGGCGAGACCCAAAGTAGAAAAGAAAAAAGATAAGTACTACCGTTAGCAACATAAACGCAGAAACGTTTGTAAAGGAAATATCCCATCCAAAAGCATCTAAGGGTAGAAGCGTTTTCACTTCAAACTGATGCAAAGGACTCGGCATTCCTTCTGGATTTACGGGTAGGTCTGTTAGTGCGCTCATTGGTCTTTTTTTACTATCTTAACTGTCACCCCGCGACTTGATCGCGGGGTCCAGAGCAAACCGAAAGAAGCCTGGATCCCGCGGTTTAACCACGGAATGGCATTTTATATAAGTATACTACCTCCACTTTCCCCCACCCGCAATAAATTTACTTGAAATCTTGCAGAAAGTTCTCTATTTCCCTCATTTATTCAACAAAACCCACAAAGAAGAGAAGTAAAATGCTTTAATATTTTCACAAATCTTCATAAGGGGCCCCGCATAAGAAACTATTTTACCCAGAAATTCAGAAACTTTCTTGTGAAAAACGCTTATTCTTTGCTAAAGTCTTAGAGAAATGAAAGCTCTTTCTCGCATGCATCCTCTTCCCTCTTCTGCCGTTCTTATCTCTTCTCCCCAAAAGCTTGTCCAGCTTTTAAAAGATCCTAAACATCCAGACGCTTTCTTTTATAACGCTTTTGAGACGACCCTTTTGTATGGTGTCCCCTTATGGGCAAAGGCTCTCCAGCAACAAGAAAATATGTCTTGCATCTTTGCTCTTAATGTAAATCAATATCCTGGGTACTTCTTTGCAGGGATACGCTTAGGGTTACGATATTTCGTATGCCACGAAGCTCTAAAAAATAAGGAAAAGCTCCAAATCTTTGCCCAAAAAAGAGACGGAGATATGTGGCTTTACCCATAAATTTAAAAAATGCTGTCAAGCCGTGGCTTGATAGCGGAATGACAGCTTTTTTAACTTCATTAGGTATGAAGCTTTAAGGTTTTTGGAAGTGCAACTTATCAAGAAAATACGCTTGTTCCTGGTCGTTCAACATTTTCCATACATCAAGCCAAATTTGATCAAATTTGTCAGGGTTACTGTCTTTCACATCTAATAAAAATTGCTGCTTTCCCTGAATATTCAAATAAGGAAACACTCCGCCTGCCATTTGCAAAATGTGCTCTGGTAACATGTTGTTAAAGGAATTAAATATGACAGCTCTAAGTTGCTCATCCGAATAATGCTTTTGGAGAGCAGGCATCACATTTCTTTCTTCTTCAAATAAATGTTTAAAATAGTCCCCCATATACTCGGTGAAACTTAGATAAAATGCGTAACCGCGAGAAAGCTTCTCTTTTTCGGAAATGCCTGCTTCCATAGCAGCCATGAGCATGGTTTCTAAGGATCCTAATTTGTTTTCTAAAATTTTATGCTCCGTTTCCATTTGCTGTAAAAGCTTAGGTTCTTTACCCTCAAGCAAAGGATGAAAAGCCCGATCCTCATAAGCTGCGTGCTCTTCTAACATCTTCTTAAAACGAGAAAATTCTTCTTGTAAATGCTTTGTTTGCTCGGAACTTGCGAAACTGGTTTTCGCAATCACCCCTTCTAAACGAGCGAATAATTGCCGGATAAGTTTATGAATGTTTATATAATAGTAATATCGCATGCTAAGTTCCTTTTTAAATAATGCTCCTTCTCAGGTATTCTACATATCACTTAAAATGAAGCTACAAAAGTTGAATTATTCAACAAATTTATGTTACGCTGAAAATGGTAAATATTTATTTTTTATTAATATATTATATAAAAGAGGTTAGCCATGAATAAATTCAATTATAAAATTTTTGGAACTTGTATTGGCATTTTTGGAAGCTTATCTTTTCTTTCTGGATGCGCACCACTTCTGATAGGAGCTGGAGCTGGCACAGTAGACGTCGCAACCCAAGATAGAGGAATAGGAGGAGCTCTCAATGATACTGGTATAAAAGCTAAAATTGATCAAGCATTGCTTGAAAGAGATAATAGCCTTTTTGCTAATGTTGGTCTTGCCGTTCAAAATGGGCAAGTTCTCTTAACAGGAAGTGTTCCAACTCAAAAAGCTCGTATGGAAGCAGCAGCAATAACTAGTAAAGTAAAAGGTGTAACCGCTGTCTTTAATGAAATTAAGGTTGGAGAACCTCATTCCTTCGGAGATGCTTCTGACGATGTATGGATCTCAACAAAGGTTCGCACCGCTATGGTTGGAACAGCTAATCTTCACTCTAATAACTACAGCGTAACGACTTTTAATGGAGTGGTATATTTAATGGGTATCGCTCAAAACCGGCAGGAATTAAATAAAGCTATCGAAGTAGCAAAAAGCGTTACAGGCGTTCAAAAAGTTGTAAGTCACGTTGCTGTTAAAGGAGCAAGGTAAAAACTTTCAATAAAACTCAAGGGGCTCTTTAGATATAAGAGCCCCCGGTTTTAAGAAGTTATATTTTAGAGAGTTGTTTCAGCCACTCTCTAGCAGCAGGGCTAACGCCTTCATCTGTCATGGCCACGGTAATGATTTCTTGCTTATGGATTTCAGAATCCCCTAGCATTTCTTCCATCAAAGCGTTCCATTTTTTAGCCAAATCGGCCGGTGTATGTGGGCCTACCTGATCTAAAATAGCGTAAATTCGTTTGCGATAGTAGGAGTCTATGGCCTTATCAAGCCAGGATATAACTGCAGGATCAACATAACGCTCTCCCTCCATCTTTCCTTGCTTAAATCCTTTATGCCAAATCGAATGCTTAAGATTCGCATTCTCTTTACCATAAATACCATTAATCAAATCCATAACCTGCTTTGCAATTTCAGATCCGGTTTCGCTTTTGGGATCTTTATCCAAATTAGACGCTACTTGTGCAAGCAGATTTGCCCACGTTTCATCGAAAGATTTTTTTTCTTCAGGAGTGTAACGTGTTTTTAGTTCTGCTTCAAAAGCAGCATATTGCTTAAGCTCTTCTGGGGTAAAGACATTACCAGCCCAGGTTTTTTCAAGTTCTTGTGTCATACGATATACCTCAATTATTTTGATAACAGTTTCCCATGGAATAGATTTATTTTGCTTATATTCAGAAGTAATACTTTTCAGTGTCTTACTTGCTTCTAGCAGCGTTTTCGCTTTTTCTTCCAAGAATTTAGCTTGAGCTAAGAAATGATCAGTTACCTCATCATTTTTTATTAGCAATTCTTTTATTCGAGATAATTCGAAGCCAAAGAATTTTAAAGCGATAATCCGCTGGAGTTTCAATAAATCCTTCTCAGAGTACACACGATAGCCATTTGAAAGTCTTATAGAAGGTTTGAGTAAACCAATTCGGTCATAATGATGCAATGTTTGCACCGATACACCCGTAAGTTTACTTAAGTCTTTGACATACCATTGAGCCATCATTTTATCTCCTTATGAAGGAAGATGAGGGATATAGTAACTATAGGGTCAAGAAGTTTTTTTAATGCCATGCCGAATTTATTTCGGCATCTCATAGAAACGCATAGATCCCGACTCCGTAAGGAGCGGCGTAAGCCAAACAAGTTCGGGATGACAGTTACATAGTTTTTGTAGATTCTTTTTCAATATCACTCGCCAACATCAAATACATGGCAGGCACCACAAACAACGTAAAAAAAGTCCCTATGGAAATACCAGAAGCAATCACCATCCCAATTTGAAAGCGACTTGCCGCCCCTGCCCCATTGGCTAATATTAAAGGTACAACTCCCAATACCATAGAAGCTGTTGTCATGAGAATAGGGCGCAACCGAATAGCAGACGCCATTTCTATGGCATCACGTTTAGATTTTCCTTCTTTTTGAAGATCATTGGCAAACTGTACAATCAAGATACCATGCTTACTAATAAGCCCAATAAGGGTAATAAGCCCAACTTGCGTATAAATGTTAAGACTTGCTCCCCCAACACCTAAGCTTATAAAAATCATAGCCCCACAAATGGAAAGAGGCACACTGATAAGCACAATCAAGGGATCACGGAAACTTTCAAAAAGCGCCGCAAGAGCCAGAAAAATAACAATAAGTGCAAAAGCAAAGGTAACAGCAAGGCTACTTCCTTCTTGGATGTATTGTCGAGATTGTCCGGCATAATCAATGGTATATCCTTGAGGAAGATTCTCTTGTGCGATGGATTTTAAAGCAACCAAAGCTTGCCCTAAGGTAATACCTGGCGAAGGAATACCACTTATGGTTGCGGAGTTTAATTGTTGAAAATGATTAATGGACCTTGGAACAACTATGGTTTCTAAAGAAGCCACTGAAGATAAAGGAACATTCTTCCCTTGAGGTGTTTTAATATAATAATTAAGGATTTGAGAGGGATTCATACGATCCACACGCGCCACTTGCGGAATAACCTGATAAGATCTTCCATCTAAGTTAAAGTAATTAATATACCCACCTCCTATGGCATAAGATAAAGCATTACCCATGTCTTCCATTTTAAGCCCTAATTCAGCAACTTTATCCTTATCAAAGGCAATTTTTGCTTGAAGAGAATCAATTTTAAGATCCGGATCCAAATAGACAAACAACCCACTTTGCTGCGCCTTCTTTACAATTTCTTGCACGACTTGGTTGAGTTGCACATAGCTATCTGTTGTTGTAATAACAAACTCCACAGGGAGCCCTCCATCACTTCCTGGGAGAGAAGGTGGCTGAAACACAGCCATACTGCCGCCGGCAACTTTTGAAAGCTCTTGTTGAAGGCCAGGTTGTAAATCGCTTGCTGTTTTACGACGTTCACTCCATGGCTTTAAGGCAAGTCCTGTAATACTTGTATTTAAGCTATCATTGCCCACTATCTGAAAAACATGCTCCTTCTCAGGGCATTTCTCAAAAACAGCATCAATTTCTTTTGAATAGGTCTCTGTTTGAGTTAAGTTAGCGTTAGGCTCCCCTGTAAAAAGAGCAAGAATAATACCTTGGTCTTCTTGAGGTGCTAACTCAGAAGTAGATGTTTTGTATAGAAAGTAAATACTTCCTAAAACAATTAAAGAGAAAACACCTGTAACGACCACATAATTTAAAGAATGCTGGAGAAGGTTATGATATTTTTGTTCTAGTTTTTTGAACTGGGTATCTATAAAGGCAACAAAAGGTGTTTGATGGGAGGTTTTTAGAAGCTTTGAACACATCATAGGAGAAAGCGTAAGCGCAATAATAGCAGAAATAGCTACTGCTCCTGCTAGTGTAAAAGCAAACTCTTTAAAAAGAGCTCCTGTTAAGCCTTCCATAAATCCAATGGGGACATATACAGCAATTAAAACAATGGAAATAGCAATAATGGGGTTAGCAAGTTCCCGTGCTCCTTGTATGGCCGCATCAAAAGGATTTTTTCCTTCTTCAATATGTCGATAGACGTTTTCAACCACAATAATAGCATCATCCACAACAAGCCCTATGGCTAGAACTAACGCTAATAAAGTTAAAAGATTGATCGAGTATCCAAGAACATACATAATAAAAAAAGAACCAACCAGAGATAAGGGAATAGCCACAACGGGAATAGATACGGATCGAAACGTACCTAAGAATAAGAAAATCACCCCAATGACTATAAGCGTTGCTTCTAAAATAGTAGATTCTACCTCATGGATAGAACTAGCTACGAATTTCGTTGAATCATAAACAACTTGACCTTTTAAGCCTTCTGGAAGTTGTTGTTGAATAGGAATAAAAGCCTTCTTTACGTCATCAACCACTTTTAAGACATTGGCGCCTGGCACAACTTTTATTCCAATATAGACCGCTTCTTTCCCATCAAAACGTACTGCTGTATCATACCCTTCTGCTCCTAAAGAAACGGTTGCCACGTCTTTAAGTCTCACAAAAGACCCCTCGGAAGATTTAAGCACAAGATTGCGAAATTCTTCTACTGTATGTAAATCTGTGCCACTTGTAAGGTTTACTGTAAGCATTTGGCCATCTGTACGACCAGGTGCCGAAATAAAGTCATTAGCTGCTAAAGCTTGTGCAACATCTGTTGCAGTAAGATTATAAGCAGCCATTTTTTTAGGATCTAACCAAGCACGCAAAGCAAATTCTCGCCCACCTAAAATCTCTGCTTGCTTTACATCTTGAACAGCTTGCAGTTTTGGCTGCACCACGCGAATAATATAATCCGTAATTTGGTTGCTTTGCAAAACAGTACTATAGAACCCTAAGTACAAAGAATCTATAGTTTCGCCTACAGCAATAGATATGGAAGGTTGTTGAGCATTCTTAGGAAGTTCATTAAGGATGCTATTTACTTGGGCGGTGATTTCATTCAGGGCTTTGTTAGGATCATAATTTAATCTTAAGTTAGCCGAGACAGAACTATATCCCATCACACTATTTGAAGTAAGAAAATCAATCCCATTGGCTTGTGCTACAGCATTTTCTATAGGCGCCGTAATAAAACCTGCTATTACCTCAGGATCAGCGCCAGTGTATACAGTATCTACAGAAACAACGGCATTTTGAATAAAGGGATACTGCTGTATGGGGAGCATATCCAAAGAACGCAATCCCAAAACAAGAATAAGAAGGCTTACAACCGTTGCTAAAACAGGACGATGGATAAATAAATCTGTTAACTTCATGGTTTTATTTAATTAATTTCATTAGGCAGAGCCGGTGATGGGTCATTAGGAGGTGGAATGGTGTTATCTATTATGACAGGCGTCCCATTTTTCAGCTTAAGCTGACCTGCGGTTACAACCATATCATTCTCCTTGAGTCCCTTAAGGATAGATACCTGGTCCCCTCGTGTTTCCCCAAGTGTTACAAATGTTTGAAGTGCCTTTAATGCTTTCTTATTATCCTTTTCTTCTGTTTGGATAATATAGACAACATCTCCATAAGCATTATGAGCGATAGCTGTTTGAGGAAGTGTCAAATATTTTTCAGGGGTACCTGTTTCTACTTCAAGGAAAACATACATTTCAGGTAATAATTTTTGATCTGGATTAGGAAGCGTTGCTTGAACCTTTATAGTACGCGTATCAGATCTTACAGCAGGATCAATGCTTGTGATCTTACCTTTAAAAATTTGGTTAGGATAACTATCAACTTTCAGCACGACTGGTAATCCTACTTTAATTTTATCGATAGCTTGTTGGGGAACAAAAAAATCTATTAAAACTGTACTGAGATCCTGCAAGGGAACAATCTTATCTGCAGGATTAAGGTATTGCCCTTCATTAACAACCACAATACCTGCTTTACCAGAAAAAGGCGCTCGTATTATTTTCTTATTCACAAGAGCCGCCTGAGCTTCTGCCTGTGCTTTTTTAGTTTTCAAATCAGCCAGATCTGCATCTAATGTAGCTTTACTAATAGCACTTACAGCATATTGGGCTTTATCTCTTTCATAAGTAATTTCTGCAAGCTCAGCTGCAGCTTCCAAGGCATGGAGTTGAGCGATATCACTTGCCGCATTGAGTTCTACCAAAATATCCCCTTTTTTAACAGTAGCTCCAGATTCCAAAGGAATAGATGTAACCATACCAGCGATTTCTGTAGTAACATCAACACCTTGGTTAGCTTTAATAGTCCCTACAAATTGCAGCTGAGGTTGCCATGTTTCGTATTGAATTTTCATAGCTGACACAGTTTGGGCCGGCATTCCAGAAGATTGCATAATTTCCTTCATTTTATGGGCTTTAAACATCTTAAACCCAAAGATTCCCCCAAAAAGAAGTCCTACCAAAATAAGCATAAGAATCATTCGTTGACGCATGGGTAAATAAGGCCTTTTCCTAATTTTTCTGTTCTGGCTTAGCTTCTATGGACGCTCGATTCCACCATCCACCTCCCAAAGCTTGAAAGAGTGCAGCGGTATCAGTAAATCTTGCAGCTTGAGCTTGTGTCTTGCTAATAACTGCTTGTTGATATTGAATTTGGGCGTTTAGCAGAGTCCCATAAGCAACCGCACCTAGCTTAAATTGCTCTTGGGTAATGTTCAATATACTCTGTGCATGCGTTTGTGCTTCTTCTTGAGCAGTAAACTTTTTAGCATCATATTCAAGTGCCCAAAGCGTATCAGCTACATTTTGAAAAGATTGCAAAACGGTTTGTTGATATTGTGCTAAGGCTTGTTTATATCCTTCTATCGCAGCTTCTTTTTTCTCCGTTAAAGCAAACCCATGAAAAATAGGTTGAAGAAGATTAGTTCCTAAAGACCATATGGTTGTTACCGAGTTAAAAAGATGCCTACTTTCTACAGCCTGCGAACCAAAAGCGCCCGTAAGAGTTAAAGTGGGATATAAATTTGCAGTGGCAACTCCAACTTGAGCACTTGCCTTATGGAGCTGAGCCTCAGCCACACGAATATCAGGCCGTTGACGTACCAATTGAGAGGGAATAGTCAAAGGAAGATCCTTAGGTAAATGAAGATCTTCTAAGATAAATGTTGGAAGAGTGGGTTCTTGATTAGGCAAAACACCAACAAGGACAGCTAAAGCATTCCGTACTTGCGCTAAATTGTACTCCAATGGAGGAAGCATTGCCCGTGCTTGTTCGAGTTGTATTTGTTGTTTAAAAACGTCTTGTCGAGAAACAGCCCCTAGTTTCCACTGCTCTTGAAGAAGATGAAGAATCTCTTCTTGTGCTTCTATAACCTTCTTTGTAGCTTGAATTTGCGCCCTAAGAGATGCTTCTGTAATAGCAGATGTAACAATATTCGCTGTTAAAGTTAAATAGGTTGCCTCTACTGTAAATTGTTGTTGCTCCACATCGGATAAAGCACTTTCTATTTTCCTATAAGAAGCTCCAAAAACGTCAGGGGTATAAGAAACATTCACGGCAACATTATAAAGATTAAAAGTTACAGGATTAGTATCTGAACCTGAGGAAGCGTTAGAGCCTTTTTGTCGATGATATCCGAG
>CAYUAL010000057.1:0-10410 GCA_964442815.1 uncultured Alphaproteobacteria bacterium
TTAGTTCTTTCCAGATTTTTCTTTTTTATTTATTAAAGCGTACTTAATGATATTAAATACGTCAAGTATATGGTAGTAATTTTTAGTTTTACAGGCGATTCATACATATCCTTTTTCTTTTTTTTCATGAGTCATGAGATTGTAGAAAAGGCTTAATATGCCATTACATTTTCTGCAGGATGGGTTCCATGCAATCGCTGATATTCTTCAGAAGGATTAATCGCTTCTTTTGCTTTTTCCCTATCTTTTTGCCAGAATAGAAGTTTCTGTATAAAGGATTTCTTCGTTTTCGTTTTTATACGGGTTTCTTCATCCAATTTTTTACGAATATCTTCAGGACGTTCAATTGCTGCGAGCTCTTTTTCAACTAAATGAATTAAGGCTGCTTCACCTGGAGAGAATTTTTTTGTAGAAAATTTTGGAGTTTGAGGAAGAGTTTGTCCAAAAACGCTTTTCTGAGCTTTCACAATAGGAGGCGTTTCCTGTGGACGTTGATCTTCTGTTCCAACAACATCTGCTGAAGTATCTTGATGGTCAGAAGAAGCTTCGGGCTGTGGAAGATCTTGCTTATGATCCGGAAGAGCTCCAAATCCAGGAGGCACATCCAAAGGTGCGCGCTTATATACGGCAAATTCATCTGGTGGATCTTTCTCTAGACCTAAGGTTCTCTTTATTCCTTCACACGCTGTAAGAAGCAATGCTAAACAACACAAAAGATTAAATGACACAAAGCGCATAGTAGATATTTTCCTAACGATGATGTTTTGTTGTACTGAGATTGTGAAAAAAAAGCAAGATCACTCCTACCACAATACAACTATCAGCCACATTAAAGGCAGGCCAATGATATATTCCTAAATGAAAATCTAAAAAGTCAAATACGGCTCCTTTTACAAGACGATCTATCATGTTCCCAAGAGCCCCCCCAATAATAAGTCCTAAAAAAATACGCGGCCAATACTCTTTTTCTCGTTTAAGCCATAGAAAGAGGCCTATACAAATACAAATAGTAAATCCTATAAAAAACCAAGGAGAAATTGCTTTGCCATTCAAAAATCCAAAGCTTACCCCTCTATTGTAAACAGAAACGAGGTTAAAAAAGCATGTAACCTGATAAGGTACTACAATAAGAGATTGTACTATAATTTTAGTAAGCTGATCCAGGAGGATGCTTATTAAAATAATGCCATAGGGTAAAACATTTACCATTAATAACCTCGCGAGCGTTTATATACTATGTTCTTCTTTTTTTATTGCTTCTTTACATCTATTGCAAAGATCAGGCGAGGCGTCATCCTGGCCTATTTCAGGTAAAATACGCCAACAACGTCCACATTTTTCTCCAGATGCAGTCGTAACAAAAACGCCAATCCCGGGAACTTCTGAAAGTACAAAAGCCGTTTCCGGCACATTCCCTTCTATGAATACTGCCTCCGAAACAATAGCTAATTCGGCTAAGTCTATATTGGCCAAATCGATCTCAGGAGCAATCTCATAAGTTCCATGAAGAACACACTGGGCTTGTAAGCTAGACCCTATTGTGCCTTTATTTCTTTCTAGCTCTATAGCTCCCGTAATAACACGACGGATCTTACGCAGATTTTCCCATATGGATGCTAAGGAAGGATTGTACCATTCTGCAGGAATTTCTACAAAATTTTCAAGATGGATACTTTTTCCTGTTCCGTTCGAAGCATTATGGCGTGCTTGGAAGGCCTCTTCTGCTGTAAAACATAAAACAGGAGCTAAGAATCGAACAAAAGATTCAAAAAGGATGTCCATTACTGTTCTTGCTGAGCGTCTGCGAAGAGAGTCGAGATTATCACAATAAAGACTATCCTTACGAATATCAAAATAAAAAGCGGATAAATCAATAGATGCAAATGTGTGCAGCTCTGTAAAAAATCTATGAAAGTCAAAAGTTTTTAGAGTTTCTTGTGCTAAATTAGAAAGTTCTGCTATTCTATGAAGGATATATTTTTCTAAGGAGGGAAGATCTTTGTAGGGAACTTTTTCTGCTTCAGAAAAGTCTTTCAAGGCTCCTAATAAATAACGCAATGTATTACGATATCTACGATAGAGCTCTTGCTGGTGCTTTAAAATTTCAGGGCCAACTCTAAGATCTTCTGTATAATCTGAGTTAACCACCCATAACCTTAGAACATCGGCTCCCATTTCCTCGATAACCTCTTGAGGATTCACGGAGTTTCCTTGGGACTTAGACATTTTATAGCCTTTTTCATCCAATAAAAATCCATGGGTTAAGACAGTTTTATAAGGAGCTTGTCCTCGCGCTCCTACGGACTCAATAAGAGAAGTTTGGAACCAGCCCCGATGTTGGTCTGAGCCTTCTAAATATAAATCTGCTGGAAATCTTAAGTCTTTACGGTCTTCCAAGACATAGGAATAAGAAGCACCGCTATCAAACCATACATCTACACAATCTAAAACAGGTTCAAAATCTTTAGGATCATATAGCCCTTCTAAAAAGCGGCGAGGGTCTTCTTTATACCAAACATCACCACCTTCTGCTTCTATAGCCTTTAAAATGCGCTCATTAACTTGCGTATCGCATAAGGGTTTACCCGTTTTGACATCTACAAATAATGTAAGAGGAACACCCCAGTAGCGTTGGCGAGAGATGCACCAATCTGGGCGGTTTTCCACCATACTGGTAATACGGTTTTTTCCTTGAGCAGGAATCCAATTTACTTTTTTGATGGCATCTAAAACTTTTTGACGTAAATTATCGTGAGATAAACTTAAAAACCATTGAGGCGTCGTTCGATAAATAAGAGGGGCTTTAGATCGCCAGGAATGGGGATAGCTGTGAGTAATTTGTGTCTCGTATAATAGAGCTTCTTGTTCTTTTAAAAGAGAAATTACTTTGGGATTTACTTTAAAAACATGGTCGTTCGCAAAAACAGGAACATGCGCATAATACGTTCCATCTGGGCCAACGATTTCAGGGATTTCCAGGTTAAAGGTTTTTCCAAGCAAAAAGTCTTCTTCACCATGGCCGGGGGCTGTGTGCACAAGTCCCGTTCCTTGGTCCATGGTGACATGCTCTCCTGGCAAGAGAGGAACAGGAAAATCATAGCCTTTTCCATGGAAGGGATGAGAGCAGATTGTACCTTCAAGACTCTCGCCTTTAAATTCAGCTACTATCTTTCCTTCTATTTTTGTTTCTTTTTGAAAGGCTTCTACCAAATTAGCTGCTAAGAGAAATTTACGTTTCTGATCATTTGACTCCTCAAAAAGCACATAAGTACTCTTGGGATCATAGGCGATAGCCCTATTGCCCGGTAGCGTCCAAGGTGTGGTAGTCCAAATAACTGCATAAGCTCCCAAAAGATGTGCATTCTTGGAAGAGGCAACGGGAAAAGCAACGTAGATGCTTGGGGAAACATGATCATGGTATTCTACTTCAGCTTCTGCTAAGGCTGTTTTTTCTACCACGGACCACATGACGGGCTTTACGCCGCGATACAAAGAACCTTTTTCTAAGAAAGTTAAAATTTCTTTGACAGTAAAGGCTTCTGCGCGGTAGGTCATTGTCAAATAAGGATTATACCAATCTGCGAAAACTCCTAAGCGTTGGGATTCTTCTCTTTGGATATCCACCCATTTTTGTGCAAAGTTCCGGCATTCTGCCCGAAAATCAAGAATTGGCACTTCATCTTTATCACGCTTTTTGGCACGATATTCTTCTTCAATTTTCCATTCTATGGGTAAGCCATGGCAATCCCACCCCGGAACATAGGGTGTATTGTATCCTGACATGGTATAAAATTTTAATATAACGTCTTTTAGAATCTTATTTAAAGCATGTCCTAAGTGAATATTCCCGTTGGCATACGGAGGCCCATCGTGAAGCACGTACAAAGGTTTATCTTTTGATTTTTCCCGAATCTTTTTATAAATATCTTCTTCTTTCCATTGCGCTAAAATACCTGGCTCCAAAGCAGGAAGATTCCCCTTCATAGGAAAGGAAGTTTGCGGCAAAAACACGGTTTCTTTATAATTGGTTGGTTTTTCTGAAGAAGACATGGTCGGACCTTAAAAAGCCTGTAAAATATTTTTCTTATAAAGGCATTTTAAGGAAGTGACTAGAGTCTTTCTTTCAAAAGAATATCTATCTTAATAACTTAGAAAAACTTAAAATAGGAAAGCCTTGTAATACCTGACAGATGGAAATTTATTTGTTCCTCTTGATAGCATCGCAAGGCTTATCATTCTATTTTTTATCTTTTCTATACTTAGCCACTACTGTCACATGCATAACTTGACCAATTAACGGGAGCAACGTTTTCAGCACATGTCGGAGAAGTATTCCAACCATCACAAGCACCTCCAGTTAGGCATCCATTATTTTTTCTTACTAAGAAAACTCAATCGAGCGTAATTGGTGGGCATTGCGGACTTGGGTCTAATGATGATCCTTCTATAACAACCAGAGGGTTGTCAGGGTTTGTACAAATATAACCTGGAGATTGAGGAGGAAATTGACAAGTCCAAGTTCCTCCTAATTGTTGGTTTTCTATTACATAGACATCTGGGATGTACATTACCGATTGCCCGAATTCACAACCAATGTTACCATAACTCATATTACCTTCACTTGCACACCAATTGCAAAAATACAGTGCCTGATTTATTGTGGGTATATTATTAATTATCCAATTTCCTTGTCCACTTACATGGAATTTTTCTTGTCCTTGCGTTATTACATTTTTAGAACCATTAAAACACGGCAAAATATTTTTGCCTGAACAAAAAAACTGATTATTAGGGTGTACTATGCAACGCCACTCGATGGGATTGCCTTTCACATTACTAGCAAAAGTGAAAGGGGTATTTAGTTGAGGCTTTTGCGATGCCGGAGCATTTTGAACATGCTGATTTATAGCATTTACAGCATCTTGAGCATCAGGTATGGAGCAGATATGTCCTGCTGCTAATGCATACTCTTGTAAACCATATACAAAACCGAATATAGGGTTACTTTTTTCTGCTTTTGTCAGGGCTGCCTCTTCTTTATTAGCTATAGAAATATTGGAACAAAAGATTCCAACCAAAGCAATACCAAGGAAACATATTTTTTTAGTCATCCCAAGCCTCTTTTTATTATTAGATATGTTTATATTTAATGTAACATATCATTTTTATCATTGGGTGAGAAGAAAGTATTTTTATTTTCTTAACTTTGATAGTAAAAACCTGGATGAAACATACTACTTTGGTTCAAAAATATCAGACTTTTTTTTCTCAAATACTATTTTTAAAATGCCTTCTGAGAGATTATGCTCTTTTAGCTGAAAGGAAAAAGGCATTTCAAAGATGCTTTCAAAAGGAATGCCTGGCATTAACACATCAAAAATACCTTTGTGAAGAACTTTTTTAGGTTTTTCTTTAGAAAATTGTTTTCTAAAAGAACAAATGCGAATAGCCAGTTTTTTTCCGGCTAATAGGATGTTCACATCCTTCTTATCTACCCCTGGCAAAAGCATGGTTAAGATATAGGTAGAGTCTGTCTTTTGTTCGAAATTAAAGGGAGGAATATGAGGGATAAAATATTCTTCTAAAGCTTCTAAAAATAAATCTTCTTCAGGCACGTTTTCATAAATGGGCGGCGTGTTATCGTTCAGCTCTATACAAAACCTATCCTCGAGAGGAAGAGCAGAAGATTTCTCTTTTGCTCCCTCTTGAGGAGAGGAAAATATGCGATGAAAAGTACTTTGTGAAAAAGGCTTCATGAAAAAGTTTCTCTTAAAAAAGTAAAGTAGTTTTAAAGTATTAAATTAAATACGTTCTTGTATAATGAAGAGATAGGTATTGGTTTCTCTTTTTTCAAGGGTAGGAAGATTAAAAAAATAACTGATTTTAGAATTTTTTATGATTTATTTATATTTGTGTCTAACTTAGAAGTTAGATATTTGTTAGAAAAGAGAATGTTTTCACCTTTCACTAAGCGGTTCTATCCTATGCAAAAAATAAGTTTTTGTTTCTTTTTCTTAATAATTTGTCATCCTGTTTTATCTGCTCCTGATATCCATCTAACAAGGAAAGATAATCTCTTTATTAGAGTTGATGTACCTGAAAAGGGAATCGTTTGTGCCAATCAAAAGCGCGCAGAACGAATAAGTAAATCTCTTAAGAATGTAAAAGCTTATGAAACAGCTTGGGGTCCTAAGGTTTATATTGGAAACTATAAAAATCAGAAAATTTTTGTTGCCAGTACGCCTGTAGGAAGTGGGTCTGGCCTCGTATTTACAGAGCTTTATGCTGCAGGTGCCAAGTATATAATTCGGTATGGATCAGATGATGTAAAAAACCCTCTTCCTCACGAAAAAGACTCAATTAAGATAATTGATGAAACCGATAATCTGTATGGATTTGATTTAGCGAGTGGCCTTGATCCTACGGAATTCGGAAAAAGTGTTTTTGCCTCTCCAAAAATAATAGAAGCTCTTAAAGAAGAGGCTAAAGATAGGAATTTATCCACAGAAATAAGGGTATGTCATCATCTAGAAAATTATCATGCTTTAAGAACTCCAGGAAAATTCTCCCCTGAAAGGAAAAAACGATTAGAAGAACAATTAGTCGCACTTAAGAGAGAAGATAAAAAGGAAAGTTTTGATATGGAAAGTGCTGTCCTCTTTAGAGTTGCAAAAGATTTTGACCAACATGCTGCTGCTGTGCTTCAAACGGTTGATAAAGAAAATAAGAGCCTCGGACCTTACGAAGGAACCAATAAAGAACAAGCTTTACATATGGAGAAAGTTTTTACAGAATATACTCTTTCTGCATTAGCACGTATAAAGTAAAATGGTTTTTTTAAAAGGAACCTAATACCTATGAAAAAAGTACGGATTTACACGACAAATTACTGTCCCTATTGCGTCCGAGCTAAAGAATTGCTTAACCGAAAAGGAATACCCTTTGAGGAAATAGACGTTACGCAGGACCCTGTCATGCGAGAAAAATTGATCGCCTTAACAGGCGGACGGACAACTGTTCCTCAGATTTTTATTGAGGATATGTCTGTAGGTGGATTTGACGATATATCAGCTTTAGAGAAAGCAGGAAAATTAGATGGTCTTTTGGAAAGCTAACGCTACCAAAAATTTTAATCTATCACTTTTACCGTATTCTCTGCATCAATTGTAAATTTTTTATCTTTAAGTTTTTCGGGTGTTTCTTTAGCGACACGCGCCACATCGTTAAAGTTTAGAGGCGCTGTTGGATTTTCAATTGCGTGATCTTTCAAGAGTTTTTTATACTCTTTTAAGGCTACACTTATGAAAGGAATCCCAAGTTCCACACTTTGTTGTAGGCGTGCTTCTTTGGTTTCACCCAAGGTTTTATTATTGGATAAGTTTACGAGCACCGCTGGTATATAAGTGGGTGTGATAAGAGGAAGATCTAAGGATAATGGATCTAGCTCGTTTGTAAAAGCTTTCTGCTCTTCAGGAGTAAATTTTTGGAAGGCTTCTGTCAGAACCTTACCATTGGCAGGTCCAAAGAGTCGAAGCATAGCTCCTAAACGTGTTAAGGTACGTCCTTTACTTTCCTGTGCATTTACACCAAGCCATTGAGCCCGTGTATCTATATAAGATTTTAAAGCCCCCTCTATAGGCTTATCTTTTAAGAGGCGTAAGGCTGTATCTACAGCCATCAGAGCATTATAGGTATCTTGAATTAAAACAAGGGAAGTTGCTGGATTTACATGGCCCATGGATCCGGCTACATCTGCAAGATGGACTAAGAAATCAAATTCTAAAGCCTTTGGGTTTTTTTTAGCAATATCGGAATCTTTTAAAGGCTTTAGCATTTCTTGGCCGCCTTCTAAGTGCGTAACATGTCCAAAATGCACAAGGCCTGATACTTGCGGAAGAACCTTCTTTGTCCAAGGAGAAAGCTTAGAAAAACTTGGGAAAATGGTAGGATCCTTTTGAAGGGCCTCTCGGATAAAGTCATCATGATCAGGCGCAGTTACACCTAAAGGCAGGAACTGGTCTCGAACTATTTTTGATTTACCCATATCTCCCAAAATCAAAGAGATTTCAAAATCTTGAAAATCTTTGAGAGAGGTTATTATTTTCTTATATCTTTTATGAAGAGTAAGGAAAGACTCAAAGGAAAGTTTATCTGCAGGAGTTTGGTCCTTTGTTAAAGCTTCATAAGCTTCTTTGGACCCCTCGTTAACCCACGCTAAAACCATAAGGCTCAAAATAGATCTATCAAACTCAGCATATTTCTGGCCCCAGAGAATTTCCGAAGGGCTTTCTCCGGTTTTTGTTTCTACATCCTGTTGCGTTTTACGAACCGTATTATCGGCTAGCCATAAGAGTTCAGGATATTGCTGAATTTTTTTATTGACCCATGCTATGCTACCGACAGAAGGAAGATCCTTTGCATATGAAGAAAAAGTGTTTACAAACAAAATACTGGCCACAATGGTTAATAGATAATAAACTTTTTTCATGAACTATCCTTTTTGAATTTTATTCTCGATGTAAGTTTACGAAAATTTAATTCTTAGTATGTGAATTTAGAATCTCAGGAAAGAATTATCAAGATAGTTTTTTATGTATAAAATAACCGTAGTATTCATGCCTTTTCCAAGCCATATAAATTGGAGTACATGTTCTCTAACGAAAAGATGCCGGGCACGAAAAGGTACATATGGAGAGCATTCTTCAGCTTTAGGAAAATAACGCAAATAATCCCTAGGTTTTTCAGATTTTTGAGCATTATCTAAGACTACTAATTTTGGTAATAATGACATAGCAGCTCCAGGAGAAGACGTAATAGTTGCAGCGGCTAATAAACGCGTAAAATTATCAATTCAAATATAAAATACCTATTATGCATTTAATACTTAATTTCAAGTATTCTTTTTAAATATTTATGTTAGAAATATAATAGTGTATTAAATTTTTTTGTTATCCTCAACCTGATTCGGGATTTTTTTTAGTCCTTCATTAAGATCTAGAAGCAAATTTAGGATGACAGTTAGTATGGTAAAAAGAGGAGTATTTCTCACATGAAAAAAATCTCTTTAAAAATATCTAGCATTTTTGGTCTTTTCTGTTTCTTAAGCACGAATCCTTCTGCTCAAGCTATGCAGCCAGGCTCAGCAGACTCTCAAGAATCTCCAAAATTTTTAAGACAAACACGATCAGGTGTCCAATTAAAAAGAAAAGAGGAGGATGCTTCTCAGATTATAGCTTCTCAAGGAACAGATAGGAAAACAATAGAACAATTAGCAGATTTATATAGACTCACCCATTCAGAGCGCTTTGGAGATGCAAAAACCGCTGCAGAAAGGCCTAAAGACTATCTTAAGGCCGCTAGGGTTATGAGAAGGAAAGCAAAAGAAGCCTTTGGAGAGGCCTATGATGAAGCAAGATTAGAAGAAAACTATGAAAAACTCAAAAAACAGCAAAAAACAGCTGTGCCGCTGCCTTTAACAAAGACCAAAGCGTGCCGACGTCGTGTTGCGGATTCAGTAAATGCTTTAGAAAGAGTTCGGGAACCTTTGTCTCAAGATATTAGGGGTAATGCATCTCAAGCAGGAATTTCCCCCAAAAGACTTAAAGAAGAAGCTAAAAAAAGACCATCTCTCACAGATTTAGTCAAAGAAGAACCAACACAAAGTCCCCATGGATCACAAACATCAGGGAGTACGACACAATCCATGGGATCTCAAGATACCTGGGTATTGCCAACAGATGATCTTTCTTCATAGATATCTAACAATAAAGAGGAGAAACAAAGCTATGCTCAGAAAGTGTACGATTCTCTTAGTTCTTTTTCTCTTTTAAAGGTTATAGCTGTTACATCGTCATCAATCTCTCAATCTCAACGGTTATCCTGGCATGTGTGGGGAAATTGCTCTGGGGAACGTTGTGGCCTTTATTATATGTGTAAAAAAGGGAAAACGCCTTTGCCTCCTAATGGCTTCTATACACCTCCTTCTAACATAAGGTGTGAACCACATAGGATAAGCTATTAAGCTATTTTAAGATACTACCTGCCTCTGCATCAAGAGATATGAAGCATACCTTTGGATCAAGGGTTATGAGGTATGAAGCTCGTACTTCTTTTTTTGGTAGACTCCCCATTTTAGAATCTCAAAAAACACAATTTGGGAATAGAAAAGTAATGAAAAATTAGCTTTTTTAGCTAAAGTTTTTTACCTTTAGCACTCTTTGCCCGTGCTTGAAGCTCTACATCAATATATCTATCAGTAATAGCGCTGGAACTATGGCCAGCATCATCCCGGACATGCTCCCGAGGGCGGTGCTTTACGTCATCGGAAATACCTGTATGACGCAACCAGTGCACAGTCGCAGAGCGCAGCATTTCAGCTTCTTCCGGGTTTTCTTGACGGAGGCGGGCCAC
>CAYUAL010000058.1:0-4801 GCA_964442815.1 uncultured Alphaproteobacteria bacterium
AACAAATTGAAAAAAAGAGATATAAAAATCTTTAAAACCTTGTGCATTACATTTTCACATATTAGTAATGATATTATAAAACTTTTTTGCAGTATTTAACTTGAATTTAGTAAAGATAATACTTATATACCTACATTATGTAGAATTTTAAATGAATGTAATGTATTTAAGCAAATCATTTAGATAATAATTTATAGAATTTAGGATAAGAAAGTGAAATATACATTTTATTTTAAAAAGACAATATTTTTTTTATTTCTTTTATCTGAAATAGGCATATGTTCTTCTGCTTTTGCGATGTTTAGGGATTTTTTTACCGATGACGAAATAATGCAAGCAGTAGTGCAAAGACATATAGTCCGTGGAGAGCCTGCTGCTGAACCAGATTCTCTAAGAGAGGATATAGGTGCTTTTCAAGCTGCTCTTGCTACACAAGATCCCCGTGTTTTCCAACCAGTTGTGGAAGCAATCCTATCATTGTCTATGCATAAAACAATTACAGAGTATATTAATTGTTTAGAGGGTAGTCACCAAGGAGTTGGCTCTGTTACAGACTCTCTGCGTTTTGTTATGACAGGCCAAGAACAAGAAGATGATATCAAAAACAAGAGAGCAGGAAGAATCTTTGAGATGCTAGATTATTATACTCAGCATTCACCCTTAATCGACGTTAAGATATTAAATCTATTAGAGTATTTTGTTGATAAAGTTTATATGATTCATACTCAAAGATATACACTTCAAGATCTGCATCTTACTCTATGGTGGTGTATGAGATTACTTGATCCTCCAACTTCATGGGTTTTATCTGAGAGGTATATGATGGATCAAAGTACAAAGGAATCCGTTGTATCGTGTTCTGGTAGGATTGCTTCAACATTACTTGAAAAGTTTAGAAAATGTGAAATGGAAGCTTCCTTTATTGAAGATCCTTATTTTGAAAGAGCTTTAACTTCAGCTGTAGAATTTAAGAGAAAACATGAGCAAGCTTATTATGCTATACTACAAGTCAAGGAGGCCAGTAATCTAAATGCTGAAATGATTTGTAGATTTAATAGCGCTACTATAACAGAACATTATTTTAGTGGAAACAGAGAGAGACACTCTGATTTTATGGAAAGGCTTTTACCCTTTTATGTGAGAGATAATTATGTAGATTATAGGTTATTTAACGAGGTGGTTCGCCTACCTGTCGTTGCATGTAAGTTTGAACGGAGTGAAGAAGAAGGATTAGCTTATGTTCTAAGTGTGGTAAATGAGCAAGGTGTAAGCTTTCCTATTACGAGCGAAGGAGTAACGGAAATTAGACCTCCTGTCGACTCAGCATTTGCTGGGGTTGCTTATTCACTTTATAAAAGAAAGTATATAGAAGAGCTAAGGGCCTTACAGAGAGTACCAGAAGGAGATAGAGATTATAAAACTTTGCATGATCTAGAGAACTCTATGGAGCTTTATAAAATGCTTGAGATACAAGGTATGGTAGAATTCTCCCTTTATAGTAAGAGCTCTATAAAGTTACTAGATGGTAGGATTCAAAATAGATTAAGGGAAAATGCCTGTAAGGAGGCTCGTGCTCGTGCTCGTGCTAAGCAGCGGCAAGAAAATCATGTAGGTGCTACTAAAAAACCAGTCGGGAAAAATGCTCCTGTCGTTCAAGCTTTTCCGAGAGCTACTCTAGAGGGCTACAATGTAGCAGGAGAATATAGAGGAAATAAAGATGGAGGCTCTACTAGCGGGATAGCAGCTTCATCAGCAGCTGCTAGTGCAGCTTCCAGTTCTAGCTTGCAAAGTTCAGAAGTAAAAGCTGTTTCTATAGCATCTACCTCTGGGCCAAGAGAATCTTTATCTACTCCTTTAATTATTTTAGGATCTAATCATTACGATACGTTCGAAGCAATAATGAACGGGAACACTGTTACGAGAAGTAAATTTGAAGGGTTATTATCAAAGTTACAAGACCTTCCAAAAAACCACTCAGCTTCAGTTAGTAGTAGGCAGGCCCAGGACCGCTCAAGTGGGGATCATTTTTTCTATAGTGTTAGACCTATTGGAGAAAGTTTAAGGCTAGATGCTAATGCGGCCAATCAGTTGCGTCAAACCCTTAACTTATCAACCGACATTGAGGAGAGTGAAAATGAAATAAATCAGTTGCTAGAGCAACTTGGTTTACACAGTCATAGACAAGGTATTCTCCTGAGTGGCATTGGTCCACAAGACAGTATTCCTCTTTATCAAATCCGCCAAATAGGAGAGCATTTAGAATCTGCTGGCTATACTATGCAAACAGTAGGAAAAAAGAGGTAAGATAAGCTAATTTTAATACTTAGTGAGTAATGGTAAGAAAGATAAATAAAAAAACCCGTGGGTTTCATTTTAAAACGAAAATCACGGGTTTTATATTAATTATCGCCCATTTTAAGGGCATAGAGAAAGGCTTATAATTCTGGCAATTTTTTGCTTACTGTTTCTCTATAGCATACTCTTGAATAAGGATTTCAGAAGGAATTTTAAAATTTTTACTAAGAGCCCTTATCATTTTTAAGGATAAAGGACGCTTTTTATTTAATATTTCTGAACTTCGTCCTCGTCCACACTGAAGAGAATTTTCAAGATCCATTTTGCTTAAGCTTCCTTGTTCCATTCTAAATTTGATAGCCTCTATGGGATCTGCTGGTTCTATAGGATAATGCTTTTCTTCATAAACAGCTATTAGAGTCGAGATTATTTCAAGTTCATCTCCTTCCGTACTTCCATATGGAGCGTCCATAATAGCTTCTACACGTATTAAAGCTTGTTCGTAATCCTGCTCTGTATGAATTGGTTTGATGGTCATTATATTATCTCCGGACAAATTCAAATATACCAGAAAAGATTAAAACATGATGTAAATCGTCATTGCGAGGAGGGAGTATCCCGACGAAGCAATCCAGGATCAATACTAGCTGCGTAGCAGCTCTAATTATCATCCTGAACTGATGAAGTCACCCTGAACTTGTTTCAGGGTCTTAGGGATCATGAAGATCTTGAAATAAATTCAGGATGACAATTTAGTGAGATGCTGAATTAAATTCAGCATGGCATGTATGAAAAGCTCCAATGAGCTTTTAGTATTTTACTAGATCGCCACACCTACTACGCTTACGCTTCGTAGGTTCGCGATGACGATTTTATACACTTATCAGGTATTAAGGTAAATAACGCAATTTTCTAGTGTTATAGGTAGGGGTAATATTAAATTTAACAAATTAAAATGTCCATGAGCCTAAGAAACTTACCTCTCCCCTTGTGGGAGAGGTCGCTCCGTAGGAGCGGGTGAGGGGGGTACAAGGTAGCAGCCCAGCCTTGTTATTAAAAGGTTGAGAATGAACTACTGCGTATGAATCAAACGGGAACTTAAGGAACGTCTTAGAAGGTTTTAAATACCCCTCACCCGTCTCTGCGCGCCATAAAAAGTAGAGTTAATAGGCCCTATTAGTAAGTCTCTTCTTTTTACACGCAGGAACGCATGCAAATATATACTGCTTGCAATCCAATTTTACATTTTAAAAAAACTTGAAATGTAAAAAAATAATACCTACATAAGCATTGTACATATTTTTAACATAGATTTTTTTCAAGGATTTTTAAAATGAAATACTTAAGAACATTACCTATTATGCTATCGTGTTTTATAGCGGCTGCATCTGTACAGGCTATGGAAGGCACTACAAAAGATACAGATCTACAAGATGGAAAAAGAGCAAGAAGAGTTCAAATACAGGTGCCTGATGGTTATGTGCCTTCTACAAAGATGAAGGAGAAAAAGCCTTCTTCAGCAGCAGCTTCTAGCTCTATGGACATGATGAGATCTACTTTAGGAGCAGCCGCTGCTCCTAGTCCCATGGATACTGACCCGGTATTAGCTGAGTTTGAGAAAAAACAGACAGCAATTGAAAGCACTTTTGATAGAGCTCAAACATTATATCATGAACGTAATTATGATGATTTAATTGCGGTGCTCGGAGAGGTCCAAAGTCTATTGATTAGCCATTTAGAGTGTGAAGAGGATTTTTTTGCAAAGTATAATCAATACGCTAGTCTTCATAGGACTATTCAAAATGATCGAGATGTGCCTACCTTAATTCGCTACAGGTCAGCCTTTCTTAGAGGAGTGCTAATTTTTCATGAGAGGGCAGAGAATACACAGAAGGAAGACTTAGCTGGTATTTTTAAAGGGCTTATTCAATCTGAAATGCCAATCCCAAGGAAAATGTCAGATGGAAATGAAATGAAACTTATCCGCAGTCAGTCCGAATTTATGTTAGCCTTAATGATTGCAGAAGGAAAAGCACCTTCTGAGTATGTTAGGTATATAAGAAGTGGCTGTCTTAGAGAAGCTCTTAACGGGGTAGATAGCAGCACTTTCCCCTATGGAGATGCACTAGAGAGAGCAAGATATTATCTAAATGGTTTAGGAGCATCAACTAAGGAAATAGGGGCTTCTACCGTAATAAGATAAAAAGGTACAAGGTAAAAAAGATTTGTAAAAATAAATTGTGGCATCTTTTAGGGCTACTTTTGTAGATGCCACAGTTTTTATTTGTTAATTATCGCCCATTTTAAGGGCGTCGAGGAAGGCTTTTTGGGGGATTTCGACCTTGCCAAATTGACGCATCTTCTTCTTACCTTCTTTTTGTTTTTCCAGAAGCTTGCGTTTACGGGTGATGTCTCCCCCATAACATTTAGCTAGAACATCCTTGCGCATAGCGGAAATGGTTTCCCGGGCAATGATTCGGGCGCCAATGGACGCTTGAACTGCGAT
>CAYUAL010000058.1:4811-9535 GCA_964442815.1 uncultured Alphaproteobacteria bacterium
TCACACATGGCCCGGCCCCGATATTCAGCGCGTGACCTATGGACAATACAAGAAAGCGCATCTACAGGTTCGGCATTGACTAAGATAGAAAGCTTTACAAGGTCGCCTTCGCGGTATTCATCCATTTGATAATCAAAACTAGCGTATCCACGGCTTAAAGACTTCAGACGATCGTAAAAGTCAAAGACAACTTCGTTAAGCGGAAGACGATATACCACCATGGCCCGTGTGCCCGCATAGGTAAGATCTATCTGCTCTCCCCGTCGTTCAGAGCATAGAGTAAGAAGGGCACCGAGATACTCATCCGGCACAAGGATAGTAGCCTTAATCCAAGGTTCTTCAATGCGTTCAATACGACCAAGATCCGGCATGTCAGCGGGGTTATGCAGTTCTATCTTTTCGCCATTGGTGAGATAAATGTAATATACCACGCTGGGTGCCGTGGCGATGAGATCTAAGTTAAATTCTCGTTCTAAGCGCTCTTGGATAATCTCAAGATGCAATAATCCTAAGAAACCGCAGCGAAATCCAAATCCCAGAGCAGCAGAGGATTCTGGCTCAAAAGAAAAACTAGCATCATTAAGGTGCAATTTTTCCAAGCTTTCGCGCAGTCTAGGATAATCATCTGCATCAATAGGGAAGAGACCACAAAATACAACCGGAACACTGGGTTTAAATCCTGGCAAAGGTGTGGCTGTAGGGTTTTTCTCGTCTGTAATTGTATCTCCAATTTTGCAGTCTGCAACATGCTTTATGCTGGCTGTAAAGTAACCTACTTCGCCAGGCGTTAATTCTTTTAAAGGAACTATCTTGGGCGTGAAGATACCTACTTGGTCTACTTGATAGGTGGCTCCAGTAGAGAGCATTTTTATCTTTTGGCCTGCTTTTAAGGTGCCATCTTTAATACGCACCAGAATGACAACACCCAGATACGCATCATACCAGCTGTCTACGAGGAGGGCTTTTAAAGGGGCCTCTTTATCGCCTGTAGGGGCTGGGAGCCTTTGGACAATAGCTTCTAAGACATCCTCAACGCCAATACCTGTTTTAGCGGAGATGGGAACAGCTTCGGAGGCATCTAGCCCAATGACATCTTCGATTTGCTGTTTGACGCGGTCTACATCGGCGGCTGGGAGATCTACTTTGTTGAGGACAGGGACGATCTCATGGTTGTTATCTAAGGCTAAATAGACGTTTGCTAAGGTTTGGGCTTCGACCCCTTGGCTGGCATCCACCACTAGAAGGGATCCTTCACAGGCCGCTAAAGATCGGCTGACTTCATAAGCAAAGTCCACGTGGCCAGGTGTGTCCATCAAATTGAGCTCATATGTATGGCCATCTTTGGCTTTGTATATAAGACGGACCGTTTGAGCCTTAATTGTAATCCCGCGTTCGCGCTCGATATCCATGGAATCGAGCATTTGTTCTTTGATTTCACGCTGTTCTAAAGCGCCGCATTTTTCTATTAACCGGTCCGCAAGGGTCGACTTGCCATGATCAATATGAGCAATAATGGAAAAGTTTCGAATGCGTTCTAAAGGAAAAAAAGACATGAAATACTCTATTCTCGCAAAGTAGCTTTAAGACTGTTCTGAGCAAGTTGGATCACTTGCTGAGAAAAGGATTGAATTTCTTGGTCCGTAAGCGTTGCTGTTTTGGGACTTAGCACAACTCGGATGGCTAAAGATTTTTTATTCTCTGGCAAGCCTTTCCCCTGGTAAACATCGAAAAGATATATGTCTTCTACGAGTATAGGATTTATCTTACGAATGTCTGCAAAGAAATTTCCAAGCTCTGTCTTGGCATCCATAATAAAAGCAAAATCTCGCGTGACCTTTTGATAAGGAGAAGGCGCAAAGGGTTCCTTGCGCACAGGTCGCATTTTGGGTGCGGGTAAAAGTCCTAAATAGAGCTCAAAGGCTACATAAGGTCCTTTAATATCAAAGGCTTTTAAAACCTTTGGATGGATAGCGCCAAAATGTCCTAAGGTTCTTTTTGGGCCTTGTTGTAGAGTGCCTGTAAGATGAGGATGAAACCAAGAAGGGGTATCATTGCGTGTTAACTGGAAATTAGTAGGACCTATACCCCAAGCTTCTAAAACAGCATAGACATCAGCTTTGCAATCAAAAATGTCTACATTTTTTTTCGTTTCAAGCCAGGAGGGTTCATGAGATGAGCCTTTGCGAATGCCGCTAAGAGTTAGAATTTGTTCTTCTGGTAGTGTTCCCTTAAAAGAGAGACCGGATTCCACTAAAGCGATATCCTCAGATCCATAAGCTTCATTATAAGCAGCCGCTTTTAAGAGACTGGGTAAGAGAGAAGGGCGCATAACCCGCAACTCCTGAGAAATCGGGTTTGCTAAAGAAATTAGGTTTTGAGGACTAGATGCAAAAAGGAGAGCTTCTTCTTCGCTAATGAAAGAATATGTAATTGTTTCAAGATATCCACGTTCGGCAAGCATTCGTTTCAAAGAGAACAGTTTTTGCTGAGCTGGGGAAAGGAGAGAGCTTACAAGTTCTTGCGGTTTCTCCGGGGCAGGCAGAGGAAGTGCTGGGATTTTATTGTATCCTTCTAAGCGTAAGATCTCTTCCACTAAGTCCTCAGGGCCTTCTATGTCACGTCTCCAAGAGGGGATTTGTACCAAATAGTCATGCTCGTGCTCGACACGAGCATCTTTTGCGTTAGATCCTCGGGTCAAGCCCGAGGATGACTTAGTGAGAGTAAACCCAAGCTTACTCAAATACTCCTCTATCTTAGGAAAAGGCACAGAAACGCTGCTTCTTTTTTCTATGAAAGAAGGATTAAAGGAGAGTGTCCGAGGCGTATAAGGAGCTCCGTGCATAATATCTATAATCTTACTGGCTTCTCCACCGCAAATTTCTAAAATAAGAGCCGTAGCAATATCTATGCCAGGAGAAACACTTAAAGGATCAATGCCGCGTTCAAAACGTGTCCGAGCATCACTAATAATAGTATGACGCTGTCCAGTATAGGCAATGGTTGTAGCATCAAAGGTCGCGCACTCTAAGAATACATCTTGCGTTTCAAGGGTACATCCAGAGTTTTTGCCTCCCATAACTCCAGCAAGAGCCACAGGCCCTTGTGTATCTGCAACTACGAGATCTTGCTCTGTTAAGGTATATGTTTTGTCATTCAAGGCTAGAAATTCCTCTCCCTGTTTGGCAAAACGAACAGTTAAAGGGCTATTTAACTTAGATGCGTCAAAAACATGCAAAGGACGAGCTCTATCCATACTCAGATAGTTTGTAATATCTACTAAGGCACTAATAGGGGTAAGGCCTGCTTCTTTCAACCTATTTTGAAGCCATTCAGGGCTAGGTTTATTTTTGACCCCACGGATAAGACGGCCCATAAATTGGGTGCAAGCTCGGGACTCTTTTGGCAATTGAATAGAAACACTTACGGGGTTTTCAAAAGTACCCGGAGTGGAAGGAATGGAAGGGGTTTTTAATGTTCCCACACCTTTGGCATATAAATCCCGTGCAAGACCAAATACCCCAAAACAATCCGGTCTATTAGGCGTAATTTTTAAATCAAAAAGCGTATCAGAAAGGGGATAAACCTCGGTAAAAAGTGTTCCTGGCACAAAGTCTTTTTTTCCAAGCTCTTCTTCCTCAAGATTAATAATACCGTCGCTTTCTTCTGCAAGGAGGAGCTCTTTTTTAGAGCACAGCATTCCTTGGCTCTCAACACCACGAATGCTGGTGGGCTTTAATGTCATGCCGGTCCCTGGAATATAAGTTCCTTGGGGAGCAAAAACACCATACATGCCTGCTTTTACGTTAGGGGCACCACAGACGATGCTGAGAGGTTGTGAGTCCGTTCCTATTTGTACTTTACATACACGCAATTTATCCGCATTAGGATGAGGCTGTACATCTTCTACATAAGCCACAATGAAAGGGTGTAAAAGAGCCTTAGGATCTTCCAGGCCTTCAACCTCATGACCAATACTTGTAAAAATGTTCGCAATTTCTTTTGCAGAAAGAGTGGTGTCTAAATGCTGTTTAAGCCAAGAAAAAGAAAATTTCATAGGACGCTCCTTCCGAAAATAGAAGGGGAGCTTAAGGAATTAAAGCCATAATGCTTAAGCCAGCGGACATCCGACTCAAAGAAGGTTCTTAAATCTCCAATGCCGTATTTCAGCATGGCTATACGCTCTAGTCCCATACCAATGGCAAATCCTTGCCACTCAGAGGGGTTTACGTTACAATTTTTAAGCACAGTGGGGTGAATCATGCCAGCACCAAGTAATTCTAGCCACTGATCTCCTTCTCCTAAGGTAAGAGAACCGTCGGGATTACGGGTATAATTGCAATCGATTTCTACAGAGGGTTCCGTAAAGGGGAAATAGCTTGGTCGGAACCGAACATCTAAATGGGGAGCATTAAAAAGATGTCTGAGAAAGTCTATAAGAAAACCCTTTAAATGGCCCATGGTAATATTTTTCTCAACGACTACTACTTCCAGTTGATGGAACATGGGTGTATGGGTCATATCATAGTCAGACCGATAGACGCGGCCCATGGATAAAAATCGATAGGGCGGCTGATCTCTTCGCATGGTCCGAATTTGAAGATTGGAAGTATGTGTCCTTAAAAGAGAAGGGACATTTTCGAGAAAGCCTTTATTGAGAATAGAGGCATTCCCATCCTCTTTCATTTCTAAGTAAAACGTATCCTGCATTTGACGGGCAGGGTGGT
>CAYUAL010000058.1:9545-10050 GCA_964442815.1 uncultured Alphaproteobacteria bacterium
AAGGTGAAGCCATCATAGTAAAAATAAGTGATTATTTCTTCCATAAGCTGTGTAATGGGATGAATCTTACCTATTTGTTGAGGACGGTAGGGAAGGGTAATATCTTGCCATTCTTGGGATAAAGAAGATTCTAAAGCTATGCTCTCTAAGTGGCTCTTTCGTGAAGCCAGCGCTTGTTCGATTTTCACTTTTTGAGTGTTTAAAAAGGCGCCCCGCTCTTTTCGTTCTTCGGGACTCAAAGCCCCTAGTTTTTTCATTTCTTCTGTAAGAAGACCTTTTTTCCCAAGCCATGCCAGGCGGATTTCCTCTAGAGCTTCTAAAGAGGGGCTGGATTCTATATTTTTAAGGGCTTCATCAAGAGAGGGTAAAGACATAATTAGCAATGAGATGTATGGTTTCGTTTATAGTAAATCAAAGCATCTAAACACTGGAAAGACTGCCCTGTCAAGCATAGGAGGCGGGGCTTACGCATGAAAATTTATAAAATAACCTCTCCCCTTGTGGG
>CAYUAL010000059.1:0-9444 GCA_964442815.1 uncultured Alphaproteobacteria bacterium
CTGGAGCCTATTCTAAAAGAGACCTTTGGTGTCATGGTTTATCAAGAGCAGGTAATGCAGATTGCTCAGGTTCTAGCTGGGTACACCATGGGAGGTGCTGACCTTCTTCGGCGTGCCATGGGAAAGAAAATTAAAGCAGAAATGGATGCTCAAAGGGACCGATTTATTGACGGCGCAGTTAAAAATGGTGTAGGTCACGCTTTAGCGCAGCATATTTTCGATTTGGTAGCAAAATTTGCTTCTTATGGATTTAACAAATCGCACTCAGCTCCCTATGCACTTATTTCGTATCAAACTGCCTATCTAAAAGCAAATTATCCCGTTGAATTTTTTACAGCTGTATTAACGCATGATCGTACGAATACAGATAAGCTCCATGAAACTTGTCAAGAGCTTGGTCGTGTGGGCATAGAAGTTCTGCCTCCAGATATTAATAAATCAGAAGTGCTTTTTTCCATTGAGGATCAAGAAAATAGTCATCGGGCCATTCGATATGCTTTATCCGCAATTAAAAGTGTAGGCGAGGGAAGTATGGAAGA
This sequence comes from uncultured Alphaproteobacteria bacterium, assembly GCA_964442815.1. Classification (GTDB taxonomy): domain Bacteria; phylum Pseudomonadota; class Alphaproteobacteria; order 16-39-46; family 16-39-46; genus CAYUAL01. Next base: position 540 of record CAYUAL010000059.1, read on the forward strand.
GGTCGTAGCAGAGCGGGAGCGTGGGGGGCCTTATAAAGATATTTTTGATTTTGTGACGCGGCATTCAACCAAAGTTGTCAACAAGCGTCTTTTAGAGAAGCTTATCGGCGCAGGAGTGTTTGATAGGCTTAATCCAAACAGAGGCGCGTTGTATGAAAATATAGATTTTCTCCTCAAAGCTTCACAGGAAACAAAGAAGAATGCGGAAGTAAAAGCAACCTCTCTTTTTGGAGAAATTTTAACAACACCCCAAGCAGAGAAAAAATGGGACCTCCCTCCTAGTGCGGGGTGGAGCCATCTGGAAAAGCTCCAAAAAGAGTTTGAAGCCATAGGATTTTACTTATCTGACCATCCTTTAAAAGACGCGCAAGGGTCTTTTGAGACTTGTGGAGTCACGCTCATCTCTCATTTACAGGAGGCTATAAACCAACAAGAAGGTGCTTTTTTAAAGATTGCAGGCGTTATTATTTCTGTTCAAAAGAAGGTGGCAAAAAGCGGAAATCCTTTTGCTTTTATTACCTTATCAGATCCGAGTGGTGTTACAGAAGTGACTGTTTTTTCCGAAGTTTTACAAAAGTCTCGAGAGCTTTTAGAAGAAGGAAAGATTATCTTTTTAAAACTTAATGGCCGGAAAGAAGGGGAAACCCTTCGACTAACGGCCCAATCTATAGAACCTTTTGAGTCTTTATGGGGTCAGGAGTCTATTGAAAAAACAGTAATTCTAGAAAAAGAGGAGGATCTTCCAATGCTCATAAGAGCATTAGAGCCTTTCCAAGGAAAAGGGAAATCTACTTTACGTTTAAAAATACCTGTTAGTCTTTCAGATACACTTAAAAAAGAGCATCTCGTCCCTTTGTATGCCCAGGTTCTTATATCTGATTCGCTGGCTTTTCCGCCACATTTTGATTTTAAGGGGTGACTTCACTTAAAAAAATGTCATCCTCGGGCTTGACCCGAGGATCTATTTGTTTTGGAAGAGATGCTCGTGTCAAGCACGAGCATGACTTACTTTTATCTGATTTTAATGAGCCTTCTTAGGCAGAAGTCTTTTGTTTCGTAGTACTAAGCCAAGAGTGGCTAAAGACACAATAGCAATCACACCGCTTACAGAGAAAGCAGTAGGCTGACCATAATATTGGGAAACAAGGCCTGTTAAATGATCAGCAAGGTAAGCTGAAGTTGCGCAGATAATATAATAACATCCAAACCCTGTGCCTCGAAGGTCATGGGGAACCATTTCTGCAATGAGCGAAAGGAACACATTTTGGGTTACGCCGTACTGTACACCCCAGAAGAAACAACCTATATAGACCCAAGTAAGCGTTGTGGCAGAGGCGAGATAAAAATCAGCTAAGACGAGAAAGAGAATCCCCATGGCTAAAAACCAATAACGATTCATCCGATCGGCTAGAACACCAACAGGATAAGAAGAAAGACACCATCCTGCATTAAAGGTAAGCATGACTGTTGGAGCATAGGCACTTTCTAACCCAAAGTTCGTATATGCATGAAGGGTAAGAAACGTCTCACTAAAGCGAGAAAGCATAAAAATGGCACTGACGAGCATTAAAAGCCAAAAAGGAAGCCCCAAAAGGGGCAAATTAGATAGGCGGAAAGGGATTCTTTTTTTATCTTCCGGAAGAGGAATTTCCGCAGATACAGCTGAGTGCGCAAATTTTCTCGGTTCATGGACGAAAAAGAAAAGGATTAAAATAGCTATAAAGGAGGGAATAGTTGCTAGTTGAAAGACTTTCTCATAATCTCCGTTAGCCCATAACATAGCCCAAATACCTACGAGAGCGCCTGTAAGGGAACCAGCTTGCGCTAAAGTACGTTTTAGACCATAAGCAGCACCAATAGCAGATTTAGGGGAAACATCAGCTACCATGGTATCCCGAGGCGTAGCTTGAATCCCATTACCAAGTCGTTCGATAAGACGTGCTGTAAATAAAGGTGTAATTGTATGAGCAAGACTAAAAATAATACGGGATAGAACTATCATGATGTAGCCTACAACCATGACAGGCTTGCGGCGTCTTAAATAATCACTAATCATCCCTGAAAAAAGTTTTAAAAGGTAGGAACATGCTTCTGCTAACCCTTCTAAAACACCGATCCAACCCATGGTCATGCCGAGCTTTTTCATATAGATGCCGACATAACTGTAAATCATAAGGTAAGAAAGGTTCACGAGGAACATCATCCATCCCAAGGTCCATACAAGCTTGGGGATAGAAGAAAGGGAAGAGGAAGGAGGGGGATTCACAGGCTGAGAATGGGGAGAAGAACGTTTAGGCATAACCCTACTTCTTTAAAAGATCCACAAGAATACATCCTATGATTTAAGGAGTTGCCTATTCATACTGGCTCTGCAGAATAAATTCAAGGGGGCTATGTGATTTTCCAAGAAAAAATATATTTAACGTCAGTTCGACATAAGATATACCTAACTCATTGGTATATTTAAGAATTTCAAGGTATGGAGAAAATCCTATCACAATTGAGAAACGTCATCCCGCGACTTGATCGCGGGATCCAAGATAATATATTGAGCTCTTTAGAGCTCTCAAAACATTAGTCTAGAATTCATAGACCATATTTAAACTCCTGGATTCCGTGGTCAAGCCACGGAATGACATTTAAGCTTATCTTTTAACCTTTCTTATATCGAACCAACGTTATTAAGGTTTTAACCTTAGGAAAGAAATATTATCTCCAGCGCGTTTATGCCCTTGGTGTGTGGAACGTCTGTAACTGTATAAACTTTCTTCTTCTACATAGGTATCCAAGGGAAGTATTTCGATGGAAGAAGGTGGAATACCTTCTCTCTCAAGCGCCTTTTTTACGAAGCCTTTAAGATCTAACAAGAATTTGGGTGGCTCTTTTCCGGGAAGAGGCTTAAAAAACTGACTAAAAGAAGTATCTTTTCCTACAAAAAGATCATAAACATCCAAGCCTACCTCATAACTCTCTTGGGCTATGGCAGGGCCAATAACAGCATAAATAGAAGAAGGAGAAGCCCCTAAATCCTTCATAGCGCGTATGGTATTCCCAATAACACCTTGCAAGCTTCCACGCCAGCCGGCATGGGCTGCTCCTATTACGCTTGCCTTAGGATCATAAAAAAGGACAGGCACGCAATCGGCTGTCTTAATGGCGATATAGATATCTTTTTGATTGGTAACCCAGGCATCAGCTTTGGGAAGAACAGACACGGGAAGAGGAGGGATCGTCAAAACATCGGCAGAATGAATTTGTTCTAAAAGTATAAAAGGATGGTCTGAAGGATCGTTTTTACCTAAGAATCCATACTCAATGGAAGGAAACCTTTGAAATAAAGAAGAAGAAAAAGCCATACTTAAAATCCTGACGGTGAAAAAGAAGAGGGACTAAATCCCCATACCTTAAAAAGAGTGCCCATTTGGGAGGGAGACGTCAAGCGATAAAGCGCTTCTTGGAGAGGTTTTTCATGGGAAGGGTTTTGTCGGGCAAGATTTTGCGCTCTTATATCAATGCCTAAATTTTGAAGAAAAGTTCCTTGTTCGGTAGGCCCATATACTTGAAACTTTTTTTGCTTAATAAAAGAAGAAAGAGCGCCAAAGTTAACATGCGCTGTCAAATCACATGTGCCGGGAAAAACAAGAGGATCCACGTATTTGTGGTTTTTTAAAGCTTGAAAAGTATCTCCAGATCCTTGCGCATACCCATAATCGATAAAAAGACTGAATGATTGGGGATTGTTTATTTGAAAAGTACATAGGGTTTCTAGGAATTGATGTTGTTTTTCGGAGTATTCTACGAAGTCATCTTGAATGCTGTCCCCTCGCGATTTAACCGCGGGGTCTAGGGGCCCCTGGATCCCGCTATCAAGTAGCGGGATGACATTTTGAGGCGGCGCCAATGTATACTCCAGGCCTGCCTTGGCCCACGTAACATCTTTCCTCCGCCATTGTTTGTTTTCATAAATATATTGATCCACAGGAAACGTATCTAAGAACTCATTTCCTAGGAAAAAAGTGGGCTGGGGAGGAAGGTGAGACAGCAATTCTTCTAAAGAAGCAAACCATTGTATGGGAATTTTAAAGGGAGAAAGAGCTTTTTCTTGTATCTCTTGAAGCGTTTTATTTGTTTCTAAAAGATAAAGAGTGGGAGATAAAGAGAGTTTGTAAAATACACGAAGAATATCAGCCAGAAGCGTTCCTTTTCCAGGGCCGAACTCTACTAAAGAAAAGGAAGCGGGCCTTTCCATTTTTTCCCACAGATCCGTAAAAAAGAGGCCAATCATCTCTCCAAAAAGCTGTGAGACTTCGGGGGCGGTTATAAAATCCTGAGAACTACCAATGGGAGAATGCTGGATGTAGTATCCATATGTAGAATGGTAAAGGCAAATCTCCATAAACTGAGAAAGGGAAATAGGCCCTTCTCTTTGAATAAGATCTTTAAGAACAGGGAGAAGAGGAGGGGTGCTTTCCATAGAACCCTCTTATCAGCAAAAATAACCCAAGAGCAAACATGGGAAGCGTTAAAAGCTGGCCCATGGTAAAGCCTCCCCACAAAAATCCTAAGTACGCATCAGGCTGGCGGACAAACTCGACACTGAAACGTGCAGCCGCATAGCCTATAAGGAAAAGGCCTGTTATGGTGCCTTTATGAGAGGATATTTTTGAGCAACGACTGAAAAAGAGGAGCAAGAAAAAGAGAATAGGGCCTTCTAAGATGGCTTCATATAATTGACTTGGATGACGTGGAAAAGGGCCTCCTGTGGGGAAGATGACAGCCCAAGGAACATCCGTAATACGTCCGTAAAGTTCACTGTTAATGAAGTTGGCAATACGCCCAAAGAACAGACCTATCGGAATGGTTTGAGAAAGAAGATCTGTAAAAAAAAGAAGCGGAATTTTATGCTTTCGCGTAAAAAGATAGGTGCTTAAGATGACGCCTATAAGCCCACCATGAAAGGACATGCCCCCTTTCCAGGTAAAAAGAATCTCTTCTGGATTTGCCAGGTATTCTAAGGGTTTATAGAATAAGACATAGCCTAACCGACCTCCCAATAAGATCCCAAGCACTAGCCAAGGGACATACAGATCAAATACTTTAACAGGAAGCACAGGATTATGAGAATTTTGAGATGCTTTTTTTTCTAAATAGAGAATATACCGCCAGCCTAATAAAATGCCCACAACATAGGCAATGCCATACCATTTAACGGACAAAGGTCCCATTTCAAAGGCTGTGGGAGAAAATGAAGGAAAAGCTATGGCCATAGTGTTATAAAGAAAAAAGGAAGTCATCCTCGGGCATGTCCCGAGAATCTCCTAAAAATGCTTAATCTTCTCAGGCTCGTATGTCAAGCATGAGCTGGGGGCTCTTTTTTCTTTACAAAAAAGCTAAAATATAATAGGAAGGTATGTATTTTTTAGAGGTGAAGCATGCTACATTTTCAAGTCAGCCATTTTAATAAAGTATTTATTTTTGGGATAGCAATTATAGGCTTATTATTGTCTAGTATGCAGCCTTTATGGGCCAGTCCTACAGATTTAAGCAGTGAAGATTTAGAAATCCAGAAGCGCACAAAAAGCAAAGATTCAAAAAGACGCATGACTACAAGAAGTCAGTCTAAGATTTCTAAGAAAAACACTGCAGCTAAGAATAAGAAACGTATGGAGTGTTTTTATTTTGCGTTGCAGTATGAAGAAGAAGGGGATTACCCTTTTGCTATTGCTTACTACAAGCAAGCAAGTAAATTATCGCGACGGAGTACAGAAAGGCAATTTTTCCTTGAGGAAGCTAAGAAACTCCGTGCCCAAAAATATAAAGTTAAAACACTTCGTTCTCGGCAATATAGCTGAATACTAATTTAAAAGCAGCCAAACAAAAAAGTCCACTCTATAGTGGGCATTTTCTTTTTCCTAATATAGTCCTTTTTCAAATGATACGTATGCATTTATACAAAAATGCCTTTCGTATGTATTGTATATGTATCCAAGACATATCCTTCAAATGCGAAAAAGAGAAAAAATAAGTAAAAAAAGAATGGTTTTTTAGGTAAAGTAATTAAAATGCTGGCTGGTACTCTTTCTTTACATTTTTTCTGAATTATCCAATGCTAAAATCCATATAAAAGGAGCCTCTCATGATTGACCATATTTCAATGTCTGTAAAAGACTATGAAAAAAGCTTAGAATTTTATGATAAAACCTTGGCTGCTTTAGGGTATGAAAGGTCCTTTACCATAGATATTCCCGAGCAAAATGTAAAAGTAGCGGGATACGGAAATGGCATAAGGCCTTTTTTCTGGATTAGCCCCATGGGGAATGAAAAAGAAGACATTGGTAAAGCCCGGGGCGTTCATTTTGCTTTTATGGCTCCTAGCGTTAAAGCAGTAGAGGATTGGTACCACCTTTGTTTGAAGCTTGGTGGGACAGATAACGGCGCACCTGGTCCTCGGCCTGAGTACCACCCCGGTTATTACGGGGCTTTTATCATAGACCCCAGTGGCTGGCGCATTGAAGCCTGTTTGCATGATTATAAGGTATAATAATTATGATGTATGCTCTTAATGCATAAATATTGAAATATCTTATTCTATTATTATATAAACTAATATCGCATTTTTTAATTATGAAGGAAATTATAATGAGCATATTTTGCAAAGCAGAAGGGAAAAAACTTGTCTGGAAAAGCTTATCCTTTATTTTAGTACAGTTTATAGTATGTAGTCCGTTGGTTTTTGCGATGGATAGGGAAGAAGAACTAGCAACCCAAATAGAAAGAGGATCCTCTGTCTCATCAAGCAAAGTAAATACCAAATCTTCTGATGAGCTAATATCGCCTCGTACTTATAGTGAAGCTATTAAGGCGCTCCAAAATTCTCAAGGGTTAACAAATATACATGATATTCCTGAAAGTTCTCCTTGTAGGTTAAACTTACCTATCTTGCCCGGTTTTACGATGCCTCCTGATCCTTATGACGTAAGTAATTTCGATGATTTGTTGAAAGAAGATGTAGCTTTTAGTCAATTTGTGGGTGGTTTTAGGGATGCAGCTAATTCTGGCAGTATTTATGCTGCACATGGATTAAGCCTTGGTTCATTAAGACGTATCGCTTTTTTTTCTTATGGACGAGAGAATATAGAGGTAGTTACTCCACAAGAACTCTTTAGAAAATCCCCTTATTTAACCCTTGGGCGTTTGCTTGTTTCAGCGACTCTTATTGATTTAAATAGGAAGTTTGTACCGTTAGTTCAACCTGTTGGATTTCTTTTTCGTATTCAACCAGAACAGGTGTATACGGCTTTATTAGGTGATGGAAATGTTGCTTGTGAGGGGCAGTGTGGGGAAACTCAAGAAGAATTTCGGGAGTGGGTGCAACGTGCAGTTTTTACGGATCCAAGTCACAGAACAGCATATGAAAGTTCTGATGCTTTCTCTCAATATATGGCTGACCCAGCTCGTCTACAAACATATCAAAATGATCCAAAGATAAGCACACCCTATATTAGGCAGTTTGCGCAAGAGCAAGGATATCCTCTTAAATATGTACTTGATAGACACCAACCAGAAGGTCCATTTCCTGCTTTAGAAGATATTTTATCAGTGGAAAAAGTAGATGGTTATAACGAAGTTTCTTTCATCACACATACAATGCAACCTACAACAACTGCTCGATTAGTAGGTGTGTTTATTGGTGGAGATGCATGGGACAATGCTACGCCGCTGAAATATGGAACGGATTATCATGTTGATGCAGATAGAGAATGGTCAAAAAGTCCTACATGGAATAGGGAATTAGATGCGATTATGACTACTGTTGCAAGGGATTTGCATTTGCCCCTTATTGATTTTAGGAACCTACAAGGATGAAAGTCTAATTAAAAAAAACATTTTATTTCCTACTATTTCTGTAACGCTTTGAGGATATTCGAAAAGCCAGCGCGTTCGTAAAGGCGTTCATAATCCTCGAGTTTACCTTCGAGTAAGCCTCACGGCCACTAGGTGTCATGGGAAAAACTTGACCATGTGGGATGAAGAAAGGTGGAAAAGGTTACTCTAGTAAGAAATCTTACTTTGAGTAAGGAGAGTAAACAGTTATATCCTTCATGGGATAATCTTTAAGATTGAAAGTATAAAGCGGCATTTCCATGATACACGCTGTTGCGGCTATCAAAGCATCCGGCAAAAGAATCCTATGAGATTGGCTAAAGGATCTTTTGTAAGTTCCGGCTTTTTTTGCAATTTCCTCTGTAATAGGAATAACAGAAAAAAGGCTTAAAAAATCTTGAACTATGGGATATTCCGATGCACGAACGCCTGCTTCAATTTCTGCGAGGGTAATAACGGAAATAGAAAAAGAATGGCTCTTTTTAAGATGTTTAAAATAGTCTCGGGCTTTTAGTTCTCCTCTTAGGTGGTCAATCAACACATCTGTATCAAAGAGAATAGGGGACATTAATAAAACAGCCTCTCTTCTCTCTTACTCCATTCTTGGCGATCTATTTTATCGTTAGAAGTTATACATCCATAACTTTTATCAAAAATAGCATCTAAGGAAGAAACGTTCTTATAAGCAAGATAGAAATCTAAAGCCTCTCTAATAAAAGAAGATTTTGTGCGTTTGGTTTTGCTACAGAGAAGCTCTAGAGCTTTTTTTTCTGCATCACTTAAATAGATTTGTGTCCGGTTCATAAAGGTTACCCTGTAAAAAAATATATATACATCATAAGAATTAACATACATCATTTTGTCTGCAGCGTCAAATAGAGCTTATTGCTATATTAGGCTAACCTTAGGTAGGAGAAGATCCTACATACCCTTGAGGATATTGGGTTAGGCAGTGTATAGAAGCCTGCTTGCATGAGTATAGAGCATAATAATTATGTATTATGCGATATATGTATAACAC
>CAYUAL010000060.1:0-9114 GCA_964442815.1 uncultured Alphaproteobacteria bacterium
TGACAGGAAGAGCTGTTAAAGATCCTCCTCCATATTCTTCACTTAATTTTCCTGCTCGTTCTAAAAGGCGCGAATGTAAATAGAATACATCTCCCGGATAAGCTTCCCGTCCAGGAGGACGGCGCAATAACAAAGACATTTGACGGTATGCTACGGCTTGTTTGGAAAGATCATCATAAATAACAAGAGCATGCATTCCACGATCTCGAAAGTACTCTCCCATGGCACATCCCGTATAAGGAGCAAGAAACTGTAGAGGAGCAGGCTCAGATGCCGTCGCAGCAACTACAATGGTATAATCCAAAACACCTTGATCTTCGAGAGTCTTGACGATTTGGGCCACCGTCGATCTTTTTTGGCCAATGGCCACATAAATACAAAAAAGTTTTTCCTTTATATTTGACCCATTATTTGCCTGTTTTTGATTTAAAATTGTATCGATCAAAAGAGCTGTCTTGCCTGTTTGTCGATCACCAATGATAAGTTCTCTTTGACCACGACCAATAGGTACTAAGGAATCAATAGCCTTGAGCCCCGTTTGCATTGGGTCACATACAGACTGGCGCATAATAATGCCAGGAGCTTTTGCTTCAACTCGGCCTTTTTCCACATTAATAAGAGGACCTTTTCCATCAATAGGATTCCCCAAAGCATCAACCACTCTTCCTAAAAGCCCCATTCCTACAGGAACATCAACGATTTCTCCTGTCCGCTTTACAATATCTCCTTCTCGAATATCTCTATCACTTCCAAAAATGACAACGCCCACATTATCAATTTCCAGATTAATAGCCATTCCCTTAATGCCTCCTGGAAATTCAAGCATTTCACCAGCTTGCGCCTTATCTAATCCATAAACATGTGCAATACCATCTCCCACAGATAAAACCTTTCCTACCTCTGCAATAGTAGGATCAAAGGAGAAGTTCTCTATTTCTTCTTTTAAAACTGAGGCTACTTCTGCAGATTTTAATTGCATCCTGTTTTCTCTCCTTTTACCTTTTGATAAAATCGATCTAATGCATTAAGAATAGATCCATCAATCAATATTGAGTTTATCTGAATCTGAAATCCTCCTAATAAAGAAGGTTTTTCTTCAATATGCATTAGAATTTTTTTATCTACGAATTCTTCTATTTTTTTCTGAATTTGATACCTCTCTTTCTCAGTAAGAGAAGAAGCTATCCAAATTGTTACTGGAACAAAACCTAAAAATTCTTCCATCCGTCTTTCATAAGCCGACACCATAGCAAAAAAAAATTTTAACTTCTTATAGCGCTGGAGTACATACACGAAATTCTGGACTGGCTTTGAAAGTCCTTTTAAAAAAGGTTTTAACTCTTGCCGTTGCTCTTTTACGGCAAATAAAGGGACTAATAATCTTTGCATCTTAAGAGGAGACACTTTAAAACGTTTCTCCAATTCCTTAAGGTCTGCTCCTACCTTCTCTACAATGTCTTTTTCTTTAGCCATCATAAAGAGTGCTTTTGCATAAATATCAACGATCTCACTTGCTCGAGCGATCCTAGCGCCCATAATACCCTTCTCCTGATTTTTTCTTCGCTATGAAGGAATTAGAAACATTTTTATGCTTATTTTTAAGACCTATCATATACTCAAGAGAAAAACAATGATTGCACTCCCTAAGAAAGAAGGTTCTAACCTTTAAGAATAGTTACACTTTAATCACACTTTTTCCTCTTTTATTACCTTCCTTATAAAAAATAGGCTTTTCAAAAAATACGCCTTATTAGATGATGCCAACATAACAACGTGAAGTAACTAATTTTTAAGGAAAAAAAACTTTTTTCATTTTGTGTCTTTTTTAGTAAAAAAAATAAGGTAGTATGTCTATGGAGATATTTATAGAATACTTGTCTTCTCAAGAAGATTATATGTAAGGTATGATATATAGTAAGTTTCTTTGTTAAAAAATTAAAAATAATGTAGAATATATGTTATTATTACTTAAGAGGTTTTTTTATGGTTCTTTTATCTCCGCTCTCTAAAAGCAGCATCCCTTCCAAGAATGTCATTCAAGATGAATACCGTTTAAGGGCAGATCGTTTAAAGCTTGCCAGAAAACTTACTAATCTCACACTTGATGAGATCCCCGAAAAATTTGGCATAAGCAAACACACGTTTTATGCTTGGGAATCTGGTCGCAATCCTATTAAAGAGAAAATGGTTACCAAAATCATTAATTCTCTTCGACAAGCAGGCATTTATTGTACAGCAGAATGGCTTTTGTTTGGAACGGGTCTTTCCCCACGTTTTATGCACGAAGTCTCCCAAGCTTCAGATTCTCTCCTTAGCCATCCAGAAAAAGAAACACCTTTAGATGAATTCAATCAATTTTACGAAGAAATAGCTATTTTCTCTGAAATAAAAGTATTTCAAAAAGTAAATAGAAATGCTGATGTACGCTTTGTCTCAGATGATGCAATGCTACCTTTATATGCTCCAGGAGAGTACGTAGGTGGTATTCGTTATTTTGGAGAGGATATTCTTCAAAAAGCTTTAAATACAAACTGTATCATAGAAACGAAAACAGGGGAGTCTTACATTCGTCATCTTTCCAAGGGAAGAGGCCCTGGGCTTTTTACCCTTGTCTCCCTAAATGCAAATGCGCACACTGCTAATCTCGTTTTATATGACGCAGATATAAAAAGTGCCGCCCCCATTATCTGGCATAGACGTATACCTCTTGCTTAAATTTTAAATCCGCGTTCCTTCATCCACGCATCGTTTACAAACTTGCTTAAGTAATTGCGAACAGAATCTGGCAAGATAACAACACACGTTTGATCTTTATTTAAGGTTTTTGCAGCTTGTAATACACCCCAGATAGCCGCACCAGAAGAGCCTCCAACAAGAAGACCTTCCTCTTTTATTAACTGTCGTGCATATGTAAACGCTTCTTGGTCTGCTACTTTTATATATTGGTCTACCAAAGTATTATCTAAAACATCGGGAAAAAAATCGTATCCTATTCCTTCTACATGATAGGAGTGAATTTCGTCCCCCCCTCCCAAGATAGAGCCATAGGGGTCAACTCCAATTATTTTAACTGCTGGATTTTCCTGTTTTAACCGTTTTGCTACTCCAGAAATTGTTCCGCCTGTACCCACCGTCATAACTACCATATCAGGACACTTCCCTAGGTCCTGGAGTATTTCCTCAGCCGTAGATTTATAATGAGAGCTAGGGTTACCTTTATTTCCATATTGATCTAGAAAGTGTGCATTAGGGATCTCTTTTGCAAGTCTTTTAGCTAAAGAAATATGACTATCTGGATCGTCCTTTGCCGCTTCTGTTGGTGTACGATAAATGGTAGCTCCTAACGCTTCTAAAACAACTTGCTTTTCTTGGCTCATTTTCTCAGGCATGGTAATAATGATTTTATAGCCCTTTGCAGCTCCAATGAGCGCAAGACCAATCCCCATATTTCCAGAAGTCGCTTCTACAATAGTATCTCCTGGCTTAAGGCGCCCTTCTCTTTCAGCTGCCTCAATCATTTCAAGCGCCGCTCTATCTTTTACGGACCCGCCTGGATTTAAAAACTCACACTTTGCATATATCGTAGCTGATAACCCTTGAGTTACTTTATTTAAGCGAACTAAAGGCGTTTTTCCAATAACAGAGAGGATTGAATCGTGAAGCATGTATAGTACTTTCCTATTTATTATATTTCGGATAATACTTCTGCTTATAAGTGTAAATCTTCCGTGAAACAAGCAGGTAATATAAAAAGCTTTTAGAGAAAATGGTTTCGTATAAGACTCTAACAAAAGAAGATTTTTCTAGCTATTTTCCCGAACTTGCTCGTATGCGGTTAGAATATTTTTCTACATTTCCTTATCTATATATTGGATCTTTAGAATATGAACATCTCTATTTAAGTGGATACTTAAATCATGATGAAGGAAGGATTATTGTTGCTTTAGAAGAAAATCAAGTTATGGGAATGGCCACAGGTTTTCCCTTACACCAAAATATGAATAATCCAACGGATATTACAAAATGGTTTAGAACCAGTACCAAAATAAATAAAGATAAAGCGTCTTCTTACTTCTATTTAGGAGAAGTTATTATAAAATCCTCCATGCGGCAAAACGGCACTGCTTATCACCTCACCAAATTTATTGAGAATGATTTTTTAAATCGTGGATATAAAAAAAGTAGCCTTATAACCGTTGAAAGGCCTAAAGACCATCCTCTTGCACCTTCTAGATATTTTCCTATGGAGTACACCCTTAAGAAAATGAAATATAAAGACATGGGCATAAAAGAAGCTGTTACCTACGATACTCGTCAAATAGATGGGTCTGTAAAACCAGATTCTAATATGATGATTTTTTGGGAGAAGACCCTTTAAAGGATAAGCTTACCACCTGACAGATTTGAAAAAGTCGTCATTTCGCGGCCTGCCCGCGGAATCCAGGGGAACAGGTAGGATCTATAAAAACCTCTTTCTAGGGTAATGTTTTGAGAGCTCTAATTTGAGAGCTCTAATTTGAGAGCTCAAATTATTATCCTAGATTCCGCGGTCAAGCCGCGGAATGACATTTTTTGTCATACCTTAAATTTATCAGGCGATAAGAAGGATAAGATAATCTTCATTCTTTATAAGCTATCTCTTTTTGTATCTATCTTTTATGAAGCCAAAAATCGCTCTTAAGGCCATAGCTTCTCCTCCTTCGGGTCGACCTGGACGAGAAGAAAGATTCCAAGCCATGAGATCTATGTGTATCCAAGGAATATTTCCTTCTATAAATTCTTGTAAAAATAGGGCGGCTGTTATAGCGCCAGCATAAGGTAAGGATCCCACATTGTTAATGTCTGCTACTTTACTCTCTAAAGAAGCCCGATATCCTTTCCACAGAGGCAACTGCCACATAGGATCTTGGACTTGGTTAGAAGCTTGCATAACCTGGCGTGCCAGTTCTTCCTTATTGGAAAAAAAGACAGGAACATCTGGACCAAGAGCAACACGAGCAGCTCCTGTTAATGTTGCATAATCAATAATAAGCTCTGGATTTTCGATAGACGCTTCATATAAAAGGTCTGCTAAAACAAGACGCCCCTCCGCATCTGTATTTCCAATCTCTACTGTTAATCCTTTACGTGTCTTTGTAACATCTAAAGGCCTCATGGCGTTACCTGACACGCTATTTTCCACAGCACCAATAAGAACGCGCAAAGAAACCGGTAATTCTTGTTCTATGATTAAAGACGCAAGCCCTAAAACATGGGCTGCTCCTCCCATATCTTTCTTCATTAGTAACATAGCAGAAGAAGCTTTAATATCTAAGCCTCCAGAATCAAAACAAACCCCTTTGCCCACTAAAGTAACTTGAGGGTGTTTAGGATTCCCCCATCGAATATCTATAATTTCAGGTTCTCTTACGCTTCCTTTCCCTACCGTATAAACACAAGGATAGTTTTCCTTTAAGAGATCATTTCCCCGAATACGTTTTATAGCCACTTTTTTATATGATTGAGTAAGGGTCTGAGCAGCATCACCCAACTCTTTAGGCCCTAAATGAGAAGCTGGCACATTAATCAGATCTCGTATCCAAAAAATAGCTTTAACAATTTGTTCGTTTTCTTCTTCTTTCTTCTTCGGAAGAGAAGATATTTTTATGGAAAGTGTTTTTTTAGAAGAAACCTTGCTTTTCTGCGCAGTATAGGAATAAGAAGCAAGCCTTAAAGCAAGATCTGCTAAAATAGGATCCAAAAAAGAAGGCAAGTATTTAATTTCGAAGTAATATTCTGCAGGAAGATATGAATAAATTGAAGCAACATCCCAAAATGAAGCTTTTTCTTGTACAATAAAAAATACACAGGCAAGTTCCGTTTTTTCATTAGGCAACAAAGCGATTGGAGAAGTACTCTTTTGCCCAAAACCTGTTTGCTCCAGCCATTTTTTATACCGTTTTTTATCTTCTAAGGGAAACTTCTCTAATATTTGAGAAATTTCCTCCTTAAGAAAAACATAAATGGGGATAGCGGAACCTTTTCCTCTTTTCTTCTTAACTACTTCCACAGGCATGTAAAATTCCTCTTCAAACAATAATCATACTTCATTTATGCCATATCCTTAAGTATAAATCTTGAAAAAAAAAGCTCCTGCTCGTAGGATATTCTTACCAAATAAAAAGGATTTTTCATGCATTTAAGGATGATAAACACTCTTGAAGAAATAGCCTCTTCTTATTCTACGTTTTTAATAGATTTATGGGGCGTCGTGCATAATGGTGTCGCCCCTTTCCCCGAAGTACTCCCCTGTCTTTCTCAATTAAAAACTTTAGGAAAAAATATTGTTTTTCTTACCAATGGTCCGAGACGCTCCTCTGTTGTACAAAAACGCCTCGAAGAGATGGGAATTTCTTCACAGCATTATGATTTTATCTTTTCTTCAGGAGAAGACGCTTACCAAAGTTTTACCCAAGACAAAAAATACGCTCCTTTAGGAGCCAAAGGCTTTTATCTTGGACCCTCTAAAGACTATCCTCTCTTCCAAGACTTAAATATAAAAGAAGCTCCTTCTTTAGAAGGAGCAGATTTTATTGTGTGTACAGGTCCTTCTAGATCAGACAAAGATCTCACACACGATAAGCGTCTTTTAGAAAACGGCCTTCAATCAAATATTCCTTTTATCTGCATTAACCCGGATCGCGTTGTTCATTATGGGACAAGTTCCATTTTTTGCGCTGGAGAGCTAGCTTATTGGTATGAGGAAAACGGAGGGCCTGTTTTTTATCACGGGAAACCCTATCCTTCCATTTATGAAAATACGCTTCGCCAGCTTTCTTCTCCCGAGAAAGAAAAAATTCTTGTCATCGGGGACTCCCTTTCGACAGATATTAAAGGTGCAAACACAATGGGGATTGATAGCCTTTTTATTGCCTCAGGTATCCATAAAGAAGACTTTTTCTTTAATGGTACCCTTTTAGAGAAAGAAAAACTAAAAGATTTTTTTACTTCCCAACCCTATCATCCCTGCTATATTACAGAAAAACTCTCTTGGTAGCTTTAATATCTTATTTATAAATGCTTTCTTTTCTTTCTCATGAATGGCTAAAGTTAGATTTAAGAACGCTTTCAAAAGTTCTCTTAAATAGCTTTCTTATTTTCCTAGGAGTAGGATTTTATGTTCCCTACATTACCGAAGCTCTTCATAAACTTGGGTTTTCTGATGCCTTCATTGGTCTCAGTATTAGTATTGAGTTAACAGGTTTTGTGATTGGAGCTCTTTTTCTTAATAAGCTTTTACAACGATCCCTACATAGGATTATATACTTTTGTGCCTTAATTCTTATGACCCTTATCTTGGGAACCCTTCCTATTGTCGTCCACTCTATCTTTATAAAACACCTCTTTCCACACCTGTTACTTATTATACGTTTCTTCTTTGGTTTATCTGCCGCGTATATTTATATCTTACATGATTCCATGATAAGCCATTTTGCTGCTCGTATATCCCACAAAACAGCTCTCATGGGAGTATATTTTACATCCTCTAGCATAGGACTTATTATGGGATCTCTATGCCATGATGCGGTAGATCAATTTGAAATTATCTCGTTTGTAACTTGTTTTCTGTCCATATTAATTTTTCTGGGATGTTGCTTTCTTACTTTTTCACCTAAGTTCCTTTCTTTATTTACTCCACCTACGAAAAAAGGAACTCTCTTTGATCCCTTTAAAATTCTTTTTTCCTTACCCCTGCTTATTTTTATAGCCACGGCTTATGCTCTTGGAGGAAAAGTCACGACAGATCTTTTAGATGTTTATGCACAGCAATCTGATGTAGCTGCAACAGATACTACCTTCCTTCTTTCCGTTCTAATTGTCGGTTCTCTTTTATTACCGCCTCTTTTGGGAAATATTGCAGATAAAATAAAGCTCCATAAAGCCATTATTTTATTTTGTGCCTTATTAAGTATTGCATATAGCCTTATCTTTTTTATGGGTAATTCTTTACATTTAATATGGCCTGTTTTCTTTTTCATTGGAGGAATGTATGCCATTTTTGATGGACTAGGGCTTACCTACGCTTCTTCAAGACTCGCAGGTACTCTCCTTATTTCTGGATGCATGGCCGTCGAAATATCAGAAAGTTTAGCTGGAGCCTTTTTATCCCCTCTTATTGGAGATTCAATGTCATATTTAGGACCTAAAGGGTTTTCAGGAGGAATTCTTGTCCTCTATCTACTCTTACTTTTTATATTTTTATTCTCTTACAAAAAAGATCAAAAAGAAAAAAAGATAAGCTAAGCTTTTCCTCATCCTTGATTTGTTATATTAAAAGCTTCTTCTAAATGAACAAATCGATGAGAAATACGTTTTGCATGCGTACTTAGTACAGCAAAACCTATAGTTCCGATTCCCACCAAGCCTACAATCACTCCAAAGGCAAGCATGTAGGACTCATTTTCATATACTCTGCAGCCTGCTTCTAATCTACCTTGCCAGCTTAGGTCCATGAGAAAACCTAAAAGATAAATGCATAAGGACCCCAATAACATAATAGTCATATTCGTGGTTCCAGAGGCAATGCCTCCAAACCGCTGAGGTAATAATTGTAAGATATAAGAAAACACCAAAACTTGAAGACTACTACACACTCCAAAAATGAACATAAGTCCTAAAATTAAATAAGTAGGAAAGGATGCTATAAGCAGACCTCCTAATATAAGAGCAGAAATACCTCCACAAAGAGATACAATCATTTTAGAAGACCCTAACTTATCTGCAATTATACCTAGGACTGTCGCCCCTATAAGCATTCCAATATAAATGACAGAAATGCTTAAGGACGCAATTTTGCCGTCAACTTTTTGGTAAGTTTCTAAAAAGGAAGCTCCCCACGCATCAGCAAAACTATACAAACCTGTGGTCATAAGTCCCGTACAGAAAAGAAGGCCTAATAAAATAGGATTCGTTATAATAACTCGTAATCCCTCAAAAATGGGTAAAGGTGTTTTCTGAGAAACTTTATGTGTATTATATAAAAGAATACCTCGTGACCGCGAGGTTAAAAAAATCATTCCAAATATAAGACATAGACCTATCCCAACAACAACCAGTCCTTCTAAAACTTCTAAT
>CAYUAL010000061.1:0-9013 GCA_964442815.1 uncultured Alphaproteobacteria bacterium
ATAAAGATATTGATAATGAAGATTTAGGTACAGACTTCGCTAAAAGCTGTCCTCTGGCAATGCGGCTGAAGCATAGTGATTATCCATTATCTAATGAAATGGTAGATCGCATTTTAGGGTGGAATCCTGATATTTTTGTGGGGCAAGAACAAGCTACAAATGATATTGTTAGAGTTTTGCAAACTTGCTTAAGGACTAATCCTGGGGAAAGCATGTATAATCTTTACTTTAAAGTTTTTAAGGAGTTAGAGAACACTGTTGGTCGTTATGGGGGATATTCTTTTCTAATAACAGGTTCTAATATGGATCTGTGTTATGCTCCTTGGATCCCTATCGATTGTGAGGGGAGGAAGCCAGTACCGCGTGATCCCAAATTACCTAGAACTTTTAAGATACTTCCTTAAAAATGAGGTAGTGTTTGTTTCTTCCAAGAAGAATTTGGATGGAAAATATAAATAAAGAGAAGATTTTGTTGCGTATCTTTCTAAGATCAGGGTATTACTAAGGAAGTGCTTAAAGCACTTCTTTTTTTATGATTTCGGTTTATAAAAGTGAGTATTAGAATGAGCTATAGCGTATTAGGGCATATGGGTTCTTCCCAGGATGCTGGATGGCATGGAACAACGATCCTTTCCGTACGTAAGGGCGGAAAAGTTGTTATTGCGGGTGACGGTCAGGTTACGCAAGGTCCTATTCAAATAAAATCGAATGCCAAAAAGGTGCGTAGGCTTGCAGGTGGGTCTGTGATTGGGGGCTTTGCAGGGTCTACAGCCGATGCGCTTACTTTGTTTGAACGATTGGAAGCAAAGCTAGAGCAATATCCTCAGCAATTGGCGCGTGCTTGCGTGGAGCTCGCTAAAGATTGGCGGACAGATAGATACTTACGTCGGTTAGAAGCCATGATGGCAGTGGCAGATGCCAAGCATTCTTTGATTCTTACGGGAAATGGAGATGTATTAGAGCCAGAGGATGGGCTAATTGGAATTGGTTCTGGCGGCGCGTATGCGCTTGCTGCAGCGCGCGCTTGTATGGATCACAAAGAATGGGATGCAGAACAAATTGCCCATAAAGCTATGACTGTTGCAGCAGGATTATGTATATATACAAATAACCATTTTACTATTGAAGTGTTGGATGCAGCTTCTTAAATTTTAAGGAAAATTTTTATCATGACTTCATTTACCCCTCGCGAAATTGTTTCTGAATTAGATCGTCATATTGTAGGTCAATTAGACGCTAAAAAAGCAGTGGCCATTGCCTTGCGAAATCGCTGGCGTCGTCAACAATTACCCGAAGGTCTTCGGGAAGAAGTGCTTCCTAAAAATATCCTTATGATTGGGCCAACTGGTGTGGGTAAGACAGAAATTGCACGTCGTCTTGCGAAGCTTGCTCAGGCTCCCTTTTTGAAGGTAGAAGCGACGAAGTTTACAGAGGTAGGTTATGTAGGGCGGGATGTTGAGCAAATTATACGCGACCTGGTCGAAATTTCCCTAGGCCTTACAAAAGAGCGGATGCGCCAGGAAGTGGAAACACGGGCGCAAGAATTGGCTGACGAAAAAATACTCAATGTTCTAGTCGGAGAAGGTGCAACAGAAGAAACCAAGCAGAAATTTCTCTCTAAGCTTTTAAAAGGCGATTTAGATGAGAAAGAGATTGAAATAGAAGTATTGGACACAGGTGGGTCTTCTGGTCTTCCAACGTTCGATATCCCAGGGATGCCTGGCGCCCAGCTCGGGATGATTAATCTTGGTGATATTTTAGGAAAATCCTTAGGTTCTACTAAAACAAAAACCCGTCGTCTTAAAATCCACGAAGCGCGTAAAGTGCTCAAGGCAGAAGAAAGCGATAAGCTTTTAGATGCAGAAAAAGTAACGAAAGAAGCGATTTTAGCGGTAGAGCAAAATGGGATTGTATTCTTAGACGAAATTGACAAGATTTGCGCGCGCTCAGAGCATAGGGGTGGTGGAGATGTCAGCCGAGAAGGGGTACAACGTGATCTTCTTCCTTTGATTGAAGGTACTGTAGTATCCACAAAATATGGACCTGTGAAAACAGATCATATTCTTTTTATTGCGTCTGGAGCTTTCCATTTAGCAAAACCGTCAGACTTATTACCTGAACTTCAAGGGCGTCTTCCGATTCGTGTTGAGCTAAAAGCTTTGAGCAAAGCGGATTTTGTGCGTATTCTTCAAGAACCTGAGTCCAGCCTTATTAAGCAATATGTTGCTCTTCTAGAAACAGAAAAAGTAAAGTTAGATTTTACCCAAGAAGGCATTGAAGAAATTGCAGCTGTGGCAGCGGAAGTGAATGACCATGTAGAAAACATCGGCGCTCGCCGGTTGCATACTGTCTTAGAAAAACTTCTAGAGGAAATAAGCTTTACAGCTCCAGATCATGGGGGAACAACCTATATAGTTGATCCTGCGCTTGTACGTAAGACAGTGGGAGATCTGGCAAAAAATACTGATTTGTCTAAATTTATACTGTAGCAAAATTCTCAGCCCAACTCTGAAGAGATACTCGGGCTTCTGGTAAAGTTGTAAAATTATTCTCTAGCGCTTTATGAAGAAAGTGTGAGGTAAGCTGAAAACCTTTAAGATGTTCAGAAAAAAGAGATGTATTTTCTGAAGATTTCTTAAGAAAAGAAGGAAGGGGAAGAAGCTTATCCTTATAAGGTCCAGCCCCTTCTTCTGTAACGGCGCATCCTGTTTTAGGAGAGACATATAATAACCCTTCTTTTTTTCCGGTCACAGCGCATTGATCTAAAGATAACCCATATCCTATTTCTTTGAGAAGAGTAGTCTCAAAGCAAATATAAGCTTCTATCCACTCTGTATGGAAAGAAAGAGCAATAGTTTCAATAAGAGATCTTGTCGCTGCATAAAGAGTAGGATGAGGATCGCGCTCAGGTAAACACATTTCAAGGAGGGTTAGTAGAGAGGAAAGCGCAAATAGCTTTTCTTTTTTTCCAAAGAAGTGGTGAAGGAGGGAAGGCCCTTTAGCTTCAATCTGTGTCCATAGACCTAAATGATCCTGTAGACGTGCTTTCCAAGTAAGTTGGACTATATTTCCTGGCTGTAAAAAAGGGATTTTTTTCGTCGCTGATTTTTTAAAAAAGCCCTTATATATCCCATGCGAGGGCGTAAAGACACTTAAGAGAATACCTTTTTCTCCAATTGGTTTTTGACTAATAATGATGCCTTCATCTTGCCATTGCATAATAAAGAGATAGCGTAGTATGAAGGGTTTGGGAAGGGGTGCACCCTAAGTCATCCTGAATTTATTTGGCTGCGCCGCTCCTTCGGAGTCAGGATCTTCATGATCCATAAGACCCTGAACCAAGTTCAGGGTGACACACAGGTATTAAACACCTTCATAAATATCTTTTCTATGTTTAATTGCAGTGACGATAACATAATGCGTAGATGGTTCTATTCTGTAAACAATTCTATAGTCCCCGACGCGCAATCTTCGATGTCCTCTTAAGCTGTAACGTAAAGGTTTCCCAAAACTTATAGGATCAACCATGAGGCGTTCTTCAATAGCTTTTTTTATAGTATTTTTTGCAGTCAAAGGGAGAGAAGGAATATCTTCTTTAATAACCTTTTCTAGATATTCAATCTCGTAAGCTTTATTGCCAAGCATCGTGGTGTTTATGGGTCTTTGTATTTTCTCTTTCTCTCAGTTCAGCCAGTCTCGAAAGAGCTAAATCTTCTCTGTATTCTAATGCTTCAAGAATGAGTTCTTTAGCAAGGCTTGAGACAGACTTATGTTTTTGTTTTGCATAAGCTCCAAGCAACGAAGCTAAATCAGGCTCAAATGTGATATTCAATCGTGGATTTTTTGTGGGCATAAGTCTCTCCTACTGCAGTTGGAGGAAGTGTACCACTATTACATCACTTAATCAATAGTGTATACACGATTGTCACCCCGCTACTTGATAGCGGGGTCCAGGGCATCTTGAAAGATTTCTGGAACCCGCGGTCAAGCCGCGGGATGACATCCTGATATTAAAACTCCAGCCCAATATCCCGATAAAAAGCAGGGCGGTCTTGCCATTTTTCATCCACTTTTACATGGAGAAAAAGATGAACTTTTTTTCCTAGAAAGGTCTCTAGTTGAGCACGCGTTCGCATATTAATTTCTTTAATTTTTGTGCCTTTTTCGCCCAAGATGATAGCCCTATGGGAAGGACGATCTACATAAATTACCTGGGAAATTTTGACAGAGCCATCTTTAAAAGGTTCCCAGTCCTCTGTAGCGACAGTAAGACCGTAAGGAAGCTCTTGGTGGAGGAGATGAAACAGAGTTTCCCGCGTTATTTCCGAGGCCCATAAGCGTTCATTTATATCAGTAATTTGGTCCTCGGGATAGTGCCATGGCCCCTCGGGTGCTTTTGCGGTAATGGCCTTTAAAAGATCTTCCACACCTTGGTTCTTAAGGGCTGATATCATGAAAATATCTTGTATTCCTTTTTTGGAAAGGTTTTCAGCTATTTCTAAAAGCTTGGGCTTAGGAAGAGCATCTATTTTATTGAGGATAACAAAGAAAGGGCGGTTTTGTTTTTGAAGTTCTTCCAAAATAGAATCTTCTTTAGATCCTATTTTCTGAGAGGCATCTATGAGAAAAAGCGTAAGGTCTGCATCTGCCAAGGTATCCCAAGCCGCTTTTACCATGGCTTTATCAAAGCGTTTTTTTGCTTGAAAAATACCAGGCGTATCAAAAAAGATAAGCTGTGTCTTCTCAATAACCCGAATACCGGCTATGCGAAAGCGAGTTGTTTGAGGCTTATGGCTAACGATGGATATTTTCGTCCCAAGAATAGTATTTAAAAGGGTAGATTTTCCCGCATTGGGAAGACCAATGATAGAAATAAAAGCACAATGGGAGTTTTGGATAGTCATAAATATTCCTTTTTTAAGAACTACATTAGCATAGACTAGGAAGATGAGAAAAGGGGAGCTCTGATGTAGGCTAGAGTAGCTTATTTAGAAATATATGTGCAAAAGGTATGCATAACATTGAAGTACTGATTATTTTGTTATGTATTAAAAGAAATAATTTATCTTTAATTTCAATAAGATATTATTTTTTAGCTTCCCCCATTCTTATTTTTTTATAATAAAATCCATATATTAATTTATGAAACAATTTTATATCAGCTATTCTTATTTTTTATTTGAATATCCATTTTTTATGCTATATGCCTATAGTTCGATATTTTTTATTTTAGGTAGTGGAGATTTCTGTATGAAATTATTAAAAAAATTAGCGTTTACACTTACTGTGTCATTATTATCTTTATCTGCGAGTGCTGCAAGAATACCTTTTGAGGATCTTCCTGAGAATGAAAGGCCAACTAAAATCGTAAGATACCCTTTCTTTGTTAGGTCACAACTAGTAGTACCCTTTGTTAGGTCACGACTAGGAGCACCTCGTAATTTGGATGTAGCTCTTCCTGGGGGGACTATCATAGATGAGGTAACTACTGACCCAGTATATAGAGATGTTAACGTAACATTTAGTCCTGAAAGTCCTTTAGCAGATGTTAGGTTACCTGCAGAGTTTCCGGTAGATATAATGCATGCAATGCCTACATTTTTAGACCAGTTGCAACAAGAAGGTACAGTACAGTCTGAAGCTGGTCGTCGGGCATTGTCTGATATTGACGCTTCAATGAGCCAGGATGTTTATTTTCAAGGGACAGTGCCACGCCAGGTTATCGGAACAAAAACTTTTACTCCTGCTATAAACTCTAGGGAATTTTTTACTAATTTAGAAAACGCAGTACGAGAGGTTCGGACGCAAGGGTTAAGAGCTGTTTGCCAGCGTAATCTTGGGCTTGTATCTCTTGTGCGTTCTATTTTGGAAGGTGGGGATTTAAATAGTATTACTTATGAAAACTTAAGAAATCTTGCTCATCTTTTTGCGCGTTCAGGGCTTGGTTTTTTTGAGGAAAGCACAGAGGACATATTTACTTTCAGAAGAGGGAAACTTAGGCTAAAATTGGCGTCAGCCCATACTCCAAGGGATTCTCAAGAGGTCATGGCTGATTTTATGCGCCGAGCATTTTCTCAAGATATTTTGGCCTATTTTGAGTCGTTACTTCCTAACCAGTCAGGAAATAGTACAAGTTCTTCTGGCGCGTCAGCTGATACCTCAGGTAGTAGTAGTGAGGAGGAAGAAGCCCGCCGCCGTGAGGAAGAAGAACGTTTCAAAGCTGAGCAAGCTCGTTTGCGTGAGTTAGAAGAGGAACGTGAACGTGAAGAGGCTTATCGGCGTGAGTTAGAAGAGTTACGTGCAGCTGAACAAGCTCGTCAGCGCCAGCTAGAAGAGGAACAACGTGAACGTGCAGCTGAACAAGTTCGCCAGCGTCAGCTAGAAGAGGAACGTCTCGCAGCTGAAGCCCGCCAGCGTGAACTGGATGAACAACGTGAACGTGAAGCTGCTGCAGCTCGCCAGCGTGAACTGGATGAACAACAACGCCTAGCCCGTGAAGCAGAAGCTCGCCAGCGTCAGCTAGAACAAGAAGAACATGATCGCCAGCAAGTTCATCAGCGTCAGCTAGATGAACAACAACGTTTAGCCCGTGAAGCAGAAGCTCGCCAACGTCAGTTAGATGAGCAACAACGTCTAGCCCGTGAAGAAGAAGCTCGTCAGCAAGCAGAGCAGGAAGAAGCCCGCCAGCGTCAGCTAGAACAAGAGCGTCTCGCAGCTGAAGCTCGCCAACGTCAGTTAGAAGAAGAACGTCGTGCAGCTGAAGCTCATCAGCGTCAGCTAGATGAACAACAACGTTTAGCCCGTGAAGCAGAAGCTCGCCAACGTCAGTTAGATGAGCAACAACGTCTAGCCCGTGAAGCAGAAGCTCGTCAGCAAGCAGAGCAGGAAGAAGCCCGCCAGCGTCAGTTAGAACAAGAACGTGCAGCTGTAGCAGCCGAAGCTAGGCGTATGCATTTAAGGCGTGTACCTCAAAGTAGAGGATCTTCTGCTACAGGAGAGGGTTCTAATTCTCCAAGAACGACAACAGGAAATGAGAAGGAGAAAAAAGGGTGCCAGGTACTTTAACATTACATTTTCTTTGTTTGGGTTCCTTTAAGTAAAGAATTAAAGAGCACAAGCAAAAGCACTATTTTAAATTCTCGAAAATAGGGGAGCAAGAGAACTTAACTCTTGCTCCTTTTTTATGCCGTTTCCTTTAAAAGCATATTCCATTGTTCCAGTATAGAAAAAGCAGCCTTTTGCTCTGCTTCTTTTCTAGAGGGTCCTTCGGCTGTAGCTGTAAGTGTTTTAGAAGAGGTTACGAGTTGAACTTCCACTTCTAAAAGAGGCGCGTGGGCTGGCCCTATTTTTCTTAAAGTTCGATAAGAAGGCAGAGGTAGACCTAAACCTTGAGCTTTTTCTTGAAGACGCGATTTAGCATCTTTAAGTACATCTAAAGTCGAAATATTTAAAAGAGTTTTCCATAAATGAAGGATAAGAGTTTCAACTTCTTGATATCCTCCATCTAAAAATACGGCCCCCAAAATAGCTTCTCCAGCATCGGCAATAACAGAAAGGGGGGCAGAAGCTTGTTTTTCTAAAGAAGTTTTTAGAAAAGTATCTAGCCCGTATTCTTTCATAACCTGTGCAATAGTTTCTTTTCTTACTAAAGAAGAAAGAGAATGAGAAAGAACACCTTCTTCTTTATCTGGGAAAAGAAGGTATAGCTTATGAGAAAGAACCAGAGAAAGTACGCGGTCTCCTAAAAATTCCAAACGTTCAAAAGGAGAAGGGCGTTCCCGAAAAGAAAAGCTAGGATGAGAACAAGCAGCCTTTAAAAGGGACTTATTTTGAAAAACATACCCGAGCTTTTTTTCTAGATCAGCAAGAGAAGGCAGTCCCATAAATAAGCTTTAATCTTATCTTTTGAAGTTATTAATAATAGTAAAGATGCGGCTATACCGAATGGCGGTAAACCATTTCCAGGGTTGCCACCAGATGAACTTTTCATTAAACCATGCAGGAATATCTAACCAATCTATATCTGTTGGAAAGTAAGAATATTCTGCAGAAAAATAAATAAAATCAGCAGGACCTAAGAGGTTTTCGTAAGGGACAAATCCAAGAAAATTCATGGCACGGCTATCGCCTGAATGATCCCGATTATCACCCATGACAAATAAATACCCTTCAGGTACCTCATAAACAGGGGTATCATCTAATTTCCCAAGCCCAAAAGGAGCGTCTTTAATAATAAGATGCTGACGACCATTAGGTAGCGTTTCAATATATTGTTCTACCATATGGCTTTCGCCTGTTCGTTCATCTATGTAGTTATAGTCTTCAATGCGCTCTAATTTAGCTTCTTGTCCGTTAATATACAAAATGCCTTCGCGCATCTGTACTTTATCACCAGGGCGTCCTATAACGCGCTTTATCCATTGGGAACTGGTATCTTTAGGATTTTTAAAGACAATGACGTCTCCTGTATCAGGGGATTTTAGATCGATAATTCTTCCAGAGAAAGGAGGGAATCCAAAAGGAAAAGCCCATCGACTATATCCATAAGGCCATTTTGCAACAAATAAGAAATCTCCCACTAAAAGAGAGGGGACCATAGAGCTAGAGGGAATATTAAAAGGTTCATACACAAAACTTCTGAGACCAATAGCAACGACCAATGCTAAGAAAAGAGTCTTTATGAGTTCAAACGTTTCGGATTTCTTGCTTGTTGTTTGTGAAGAGTTTGATGTGTCTTGAGGGGTATCTTTCATGGGAATGTAAGCTCCTTAGAGGTCCTGTTTTACTTATTATTCTTGTGTAAGAGAAAGGATGACAAATGCTTGTGCCAAAAATCCTTCATCAGATAAACTTAAATCAATTTTTGCTTTTGCGCTAGAGTTTCCTTTTTCACCGACGAGTCTATCAAGGTGTTGTTGAGCTCCTCCGCTTAAACATAGGAAAGGCTTTCCATAGGAGGTATTTTTGACTTCTACATCTGTCCAAGAAATACCTTCTTGGATGCCTAATCCGA
>CAYUAL010000062.1:0-9008 GCA_964442815.1 uncultured Alphaproteobacteria bacterium
ACAAAAATAACCATGGATTCTAGATCATGGGCTGGATCCGAGGAGCCCAACCCTAATAAGGCTAAGATGAGAAAAAACTGGAGAAAAATGGCCCAGCTTTTTCTTTGCCCGATTAAGTTTGTGAGGTAAGGAATCTTGATATGATCAATGACAGGAGCCCACAAAAACTTTAGAGCATGGGGCAAAGAAGAAAAAGCAAAAAGCCCAATAATGGCTTTGCTAATGCCTGCTTGGGTTAGCCATACTTGGATAGTATTAAGGTTGAGAGTAAATAAAATCCCAGCTGGAAGACCTACTATACCAGCTGTTAAAACTTGCGGTTTTAAAAAAGGGCGAAAAGAAGAAAAAAAGCGCATTCTGTTGATAGCTTAGATCCTTTATGAGAGGCCTTTTAAACAAAATAAAGTTGACCTTAGTCCTTTTTGAGAAAGAGAGCAATCTTTTAAATTATATAAGAAAATCTCTGTAGATCTTGACAAAAAAGGTCAGTCTTCTTAAGTGAGAAACATTCATATTTTTATGGGAGACATATGGGAATGCATTTTCTTCTTGGTTTTTTTACGGGGGTTCTTTTTTTAGGAGTGTATATTCCCTGTTGAGCAATGGAGGAGATAGAACAGAAGAAAGAAGAAGAGGCTTACAAGCAAAAGATCAAGCTCAAACCAATGAAATCCTAAGACTAAGAGCTACTTTGGATTTCACACGCGCTATGTTAGAAAGGGGAGGCGATAGTAAGTTATAGAAGATGCAAGGTTTCTTTTTTGTAAGTATTTTTCTGGTATGCATGTCGTCTTTTTCTTTTGCTAAAGAAGACATCCCTTTTGTAGTAGAAAGGGCAACGATAACTTCAATTTTAGAGGCTATTCAAAGTAATAAGTTTACGTGTGCAGAACTTGTAACAGCTTATCTAGATCGTATTAAGAAATATAATCTTAATGTAGATCAAACAGCGCCTATTAATGCGTTTACGGAAATTAATCCTTCTATTTTAGAAGAAGCCAGAAGTTTGGATAAAGAATTTTCAAAAACACATTCGCTTAAAGGGCCTCTTCATTGTGTGCCCATTGTTATAAAAGATAATATTGATTCTTTTGATATGACTTCGACTACAGGGTCTTATGCTCTTTTAGGGAATCAGCCTACCTATGATGCTTTTTTAGTTGCTAAGCTGCGGCATGCAGGGGCGCTTATTTTAGGCAAAACAGGCATGGACGAATTTGCATGGGGAATGAACGGCATTAGTAGTCGTAGTGGAAGAGTAGGTAACGCATATAATCCCTCAAAAAATCCTGGTGGATCAAGTTCAGGCACAGCTGCTGCAGTAAGTGCCAACTTTACCTTGGTTGGGATCGGAACGGATAATAGTGGTTCAATCAGGATTCCTGCCGCTTTTAATGGTATTTTTGGTTTACGGCCCAGTACTGGTCTGATAAGCCAGAAGGGTATCTTCCCTATGGGAGAGTTGGATGGCGTTGCTGGACCTATGGCACGGACGGTTACAGATCTTGCCATTGTGTTGGATGCTATTGCGCATCTTGATCCTCAAGATAAAAAAACCTGGAACATTCCAAGAAAAAAAACGTATACAGCGTATCTTAATAAAAACGGCCTACAAGGCAAGCGTATTGGGATCGTAAGACAGGTTGGAAATGTGAATACGTTTAAAGGAATGCCCCTTTCTGCAAGAAGAATTTTGCAACAATCTTTTCAGAAAATGCAACAATTAGGGGCTACCATAATTGAAGAGGTTATTTTGCCGCAGTTTAATACCTATAGAGAGTTTAATCAGTCAGGAGAAATCCAAGATGTAGATGCATATCTTGCTTCTTTTCCGGCTACACGCAAGAATTTTCAGGATATCTGTCGATCTGATAGGACAAGAACTTTTGGAACACCTTCAGAGTGCCTTCATTTTATGAAGAATACTTATAAAAAATATGGCAAACAGTACCAAAAAGCCCTAGAGATTTTTAAGAAAAACAAAGCCTATGTGCATGAAATAATGGAAAGGTATCATTTAGATGCGTTACTCCTTCCCATTAGTACGAGTGGAAGTGCTACGTATGATATTTTTTCGGTTAATACTTGGCAAGCACCCGTAAGCTCTAATGCGGGGTTGCCTTCCATGGCCATACCTATTGGCTATAATTCAAGTGATTCTATGCCTATAGGGGTGGAGCTTGTGGGGAGGCAATTCCAAGAAGGACCATTAATAGAAATGGCTTATGCTTATGAACAGCATACTTCTCCTCCTAAAATGCCCATAATGCCTTATCCTAATAAAACAATGCTATCTATGTCCCTTCCTGAGTTAAATAATCTGATAGCAAGTATTGGAAAAGAAACGTACGAGAAAATTTTGAAAAAAAGCAAAGAAGCTGAGAAGGCTGATACCTTAACACCTGATATTTTTAGAGAAATTGTTAAAGAGCAAATAAATGCATTCATGATAAATGTAAAAAAATAAGAAATTCCTTGCTCTTTCTCTTCCCAGGCGGTACGGGGCATGGTATGTTCTACACACAGCGCACTTATATGAGAAAGTATGGAAGTTTTAACCCCTTTTCCTTCTTATTTGTCTGAATATTTTCCTATAGTAATATTTTTAGTTATTGCTATGGGAATATCTCTAGCCATGATAGGCTTAGCGTGGCTGCGTGCCAAGCGGTATCCTGACAAAGAGAAGGATTCTCCCTATGAATGTGGTTTTGAGCCTTTTGAGGATGCACGACATAAATTTGATGTAAGATTTTATCTTATTTCTATCTTATTTATTATTTTTGATTTAGAGGTTGCTTTTCTTTTTCCATGGGCAGTTTCATTAGGGGATATAGGTATTCCAGGCTTTTTATCCATGCTTTTCTTTTTGTTTTTGCTTACTATAGGTTTCATATATGAGTGGCGTAAGGGCGCCTTAGATTGGGAATAAAAAGGTATTGCAAGCGAGAATGTCAATTAACCCTTCCATAAATCCAGAAGATCTTTCTACAGAAGAATTGCTTGGTGCTTTTACACAAGAAGTGAGTAATCGTGGTTTTTTTGTAACGCAGCTTGATAAGCTCGCTGGCTGGGCTCAAAGCGGTTCTTTATGGCCCATGACTTTCGGTTTGGCTTGTTGTGCTGTGGAGATGATGCATACGGCTGCAAGTCGTTACGATTTAGATAGATTCGGAGTAGTATTTCGGCCGAGTCCCAGGCAATCAGATGTTATGATTGTAGCAGGGACTCTTTGTAATAAAATGGCACCAGCTCTTAGGAAAGTATATGACCAAATGGCAGAACCTCGGTATGTGATTTCCATGGGATCATGTGCTAACGGAGGAGGATACTATCATTATTCTTATTCCGTAGTTCGCGGATGTGACAGGATCGTCCCTGTTGATATCTATGTGCCGGGATGTCCGCCTACTGCTGAAGCTTTATTATATGGGATATTACAACTCCAAAAAAAGATCAAAAGGACCCATGGGCTTATAAAGCCTACTTTCTCTCACACGGAGAAAACAGGGTTTTTATCCAAATTATTTTCAAAGTGAAATGGATTTTTAAAAATGGATAAAGATTTTTCCTTTATTCAAGAACAATGGGGATCAGTCATTCAAGATATTTCTTCTGAAAAAGGAGAGATTATTATGACCCTAAATGATTTTTCCTCTTTATTGCCTTTTTTACTTTTTTTAAAAGACAACCCAAAATGTTTATTTAAGGGGCTTATGGATATTACGGCTGTAGATTATCCCGGGCGCCCGAAAAGATTTGAGATAGTGTATATTCTATTAAGCCTTAAGCATAACATGCGCCTTCGTTTAAAAGCACAAGTACAAGAAGAAGACATTATACCTTCCGTAACATCCTTGTTTCCTTGTGCGAATTGGTATGAGAGAGAAGTATGGGATCTTTTTGGTATTCCTTTTGAAGGGCACCCTGACCTAAGGCGTATTTTAACGGATTATGGGTTCGAGGGGCATCCTTTGCGTAAGGATTTTCCTCTTACGGGTTTTTTAGAGGTGCGTTATGACCCTGAGGAAAAACGAATTATCCAAGAGCCAGTTCATCTCCCTCAAGATTTTCGTACATTTGACTTTATAAGTCCTTGGGAAGGAATGAATGATCCTACTTCTTTCGTAAAAGAAGGTCCCGTCCGGAAAAAAGAAGAAGATCGTAAGGAAGTGTGAGATATGGCGCAGATATCAGAACATAGACAAGATCACAGCTTTCCTTCCTCTTCTTCTAACGACAAAGAAGAAAAAGATAATAAAAACATCATTCAGAATTATACTCTTAACTTTGGGCCACAGCATCCTGCAGCGCACGGTGTATTACGCCTTATTCTAGAGTTGGATGGCGAGATTGTTGAGCGTGTGGACCCTCATATTGGTTTTTTACATCGAGGGACAGAAAAACTTATTGAATATAAAACGTATACCCAAGCTGTTCCGTATTTTGATAGGTTAGATTATGTTTCTCCTTTATGCCAAGAACATGCTTTTGCTTTAGCTGTAGAAAAGTTGCTCGGCATTAGTATTCCTTTAAGAGCGCAGTATATCCGTGTTCTTTTTTCTGAGATTACCCGTATTTTAAACCATCTTTTAAATGTGACAACTTTTGCTTTAGATGTGGGAGCTATGACGCCGTTTTTATGGGCCTTCGAAGAGCGTGAGGTTTTAATGGGTTTTTATGAACGCGCAACGGGTGCTAGGCTTCATGCGAATTATTTTCGGCCTGGTGGCGTTCGGTTTGATTTACCGGAGGGCCTGACAGAGGATATTGCTGCTTTTGTCGAAAGATTCCCAAGATGTTTAGAAGATATGGAAAATCTTTTAAATGAAAACCGTATTTTTAAGCAACGAACGGTAGATATTGGTATTATTAAGGCAGAAGATGCTATTGCTCATGCTTTTTCAGGGCCTATTCTAAGAGCATCGGGTGTTGCATGGGATCTGAGAAAAGCTACGCCTTATGAAGTTTATGATAAAATGGATTTTGACATACCCATTGGAAAGCACGGGGATTGTTATGATCGGTACCTTGTACGTATGGCCGAGATGTATGAAAGCCTTAAGATCATGCAGCAATGTTTAGCTCAGATGCCTCAAGGTCCAGTTATGGTTCAAGACGGAAAAATAAGTCCTCCTAAACGCGCAGATATGAAGCATGATATGGAAGCTCTCATTCATCATTTTAAGTTGTATACAGAAGGGTACCATGTCCCTAAGGGAGAGACTTATACAGCCGTGGAGGCTCCTAAAGGGGAATTTGGAGTATATCTTGTTTCCGATGGAACTAACCGGCCTTATCGTTGTAAAATACGTGCACCTGGTTTTGCTGCTTTACAAGCAACCCAGTTTCTTTCAAAAGGACATATGCTTGCAGATTTAGTTGCTATTGTGGGGTCTTTAGATATTGTGTTTGGGGAGATTGATCGATGACCAAGCCCATAAAAACACATAAGAAAGAAGATGTTGCAATACAAACAAAAGAAGCTCCTTTTTTCTTTACAAAGGAGAACCTAGAAAAAGCAAAAGCTTTTATTAGGAAATATCCTCCAGGGCGTCAGGCAAGTGCTGTTCTTAGCCTTTTGGATCTAGCGCAGCGTCAATGTGGAGGCTGGCTGCCTTTATCTGCTATGAATGCAGTTGCTTCTATTTTAGAGATGCAGCCTATTCGCGTATATGAAGTTGCCACTTTCTATACGATGTTCAACTTAAAGCCTGTTGGTAAATACCTCGTCCAGGTTTGTACCACCACACCTTGCCAACTGCGAGGAGCGGAAGACGTTTTAAAAACGTGTTGCGAGTCGTTGAAGGTAAAAGTAGGAGAAAATACACCAGACGGGCTTTTTACAGTAAAAGAGGTAGAGTGTTTGGGTGCTTGCGTTAATGCTCCTGTGGTTCAGATTAATGATGATTATTATGAGAACTTAGACTCTCAAAAGATGAAAGACATTTTAAAAAAATTGAAGACGGAGCAAGGAAAGAAGTAAATGCTTCGACCAGAAGATCGCATTTTTACTAATCTCCAGGGGCAGCAAAGTTTTGCTTTGAAAGAAGCGCGCAAGCGAGGAGATTGGGATCATACGGCCCCTCTTTTAGATAAAGGGCCAGACGCTATTATTGAAGAAATAAAGGCTTCTGGACTAAGAGGTCGTGGTGGTGCAGGATTTTCAACGGGTATGAAATGGTCTTTTATGCCAAAGCAAAGTGCGCTTCCTTCGTATCTTGTTGTGAATGCAGATGAAAGTGAGCCTGGTACCTGTAAGGATAGGGATATTCTTAGGTATGAACCCCACAAGCTTATTGAAGGGGCTTTGATTGCTGGTTTCGCCATACGGGCCCATGTGGGTTACATTTATGTCCGCGGAGAATATTATAGGGAAGCTCAGATCCTTCAAGAGGCCATAGATGAAGCCTATAAAGCAGGACTGCTGGGAAAAAGTGCTGCTAAATCCGGATATGATTTTGATCTTTATGTGCATGTGGGTGCTGGTGCCTATATATGCGGAGAAGAAACGGCTCTTTTAGAAAGTTTAGAAGGTCGAAAAGGGATGCCACGTCTTAAGCCTCCTTTCCCCGCAGGAATGGGGCTTTATGGTTGTCCTACAACCATAAACAATGTAGAAACACTGGCTGTCGTCCCTACCATTTTAAGACGTGGCGCCCAATGGTTTGCTTCCTTGGGCTGTCCCAATAATACAGGGACCAAGATCTTTTGCCTTTCTGGTCATATCAATACCCCCTGCAACGTAGAAGAAGAAATGGGAATTCCTTTAAAGGAGCTTATTGAAAAGCATGGGGGTGGGGTGCGAGGTGGATGGGATAATTTATTAGCTGTTATTCCGGGAGGGTCTTCGGTGCCGCTTCTTCCAAAATCTATTTGTGAGATGGTACATATGGATTTTGATAGTTTACGGGAAGTAAAAAGCGGCCTTGGAACCGCGGCTGTTATTGTCATGGATAAATCCACAGATATTATTAAAGCGATCGCGCGGCTTTCAAAGTTTTATATGCATGAAAGCTGTGGCCAATGTACGCCTTGCCGGGAAGGAACAGGGTGGATGTGGCGTATGATGGAACGACTTGCGCGCGGAGAAGGACAAATTGAAGATATAGATCGATTGGAAGAAGTAAGCTACCAAATCGAGGGACATACGATTTGTGCTTTGGGAGACGCAGCCGCATGGCCTGTCCAAGGTCTTATCCGGCATTTCAGACTTGAAATAGAAGAACGCATTAGGAAAAATCTTCATAAAGCTACATAAATTTAAGCCAGGTTGTTAGTCCTCTTGCTTCTATTTTTTGTATGTTTCAAAACTATATAAGATAGAATATACTACTTTTAAGAGGGTTGTGAGGAAGAAGACTTCTCTCTTTTGGCAAAAAAGATAAAACATAACAAAGCAGGTATATGGGGAATATTTTTATGAGTAAAAGATTTATATCATTCGCTCTTACTTTGGGCTCATGTGTTTCTTTTATTATTGTCTCAGGACAAGGTGTAGTCTCAGGGCAGAATGCAAGTGACGATGATTATTGTGCGTATATAGCAGTCACTGCGTCTCAGTGTGCGGGCTGTTGTGGCAATCGTTATCATGAGTGCTTGTCTAATACCTGTCATATCAACCTCAATCAATGGAATTTTGCTCAGAAAAATAGCTGTACGGAGAAGTGCGCAAATGCTGATAATGCGTGTGCTCAGGATTGTAATGTAGCCTTTTCTAACACTTCCATATAATTTTCTTGTAGAGAGCATCTAAGAGACGCTGCTGCATGGCCAGTCCAAGGGCTTATCCGGCATTTTAGATCTGAGATAGAAGACCGTATTCGGAAGAACATGCATAAAACTGCATAAATTTCAGTCAGATTGTTTAGGCCTCTTGCTTCTATCTTTTAAATTATGGAAGATAAGTTTTGAAAGGAAGAGAAGGAGAACCCATTCTTCTCATTCCCTGAAAAAGAGAAAGCATAACAAAACAGACCTTGGGAGGGGAATTGCTATGTCCAAGAAATTTATTTTATTTAGCTTAGCTGTATTTTTTTGTTTTTGCGATGTTCTTATCCTAGTGCCGAATGTCTTTGCGGCGAACCAAGAGGAGTATCGAAAGGAACTAGGAAAGCAACTGGCACAAATAGAACAATTGTATCACTCATGCACAGAAAACTGCTATAATGGCTGGAAGATGTGTGATGAAACGTTCGAGGCTTGTAGAGGTGTTTGTCATAGTAAGTATCACTTGGCACAAATGGAACAATTGTATCACTCATGCAGAGAAAACTGCTATAATGCCTGGAATGTGTGTGATGACACGTTCGAGGCTTGTAAAGATGTTTGTCTTAGTAAGTATCGCCCCTGCTTCATCCCCGGTATGTTCGCTCCTCGAGGAGAGTTGCCTTATGCGACTCAGGAAGGTTGTGAATGGAGAAGGGCAAACTAAAGATATCAACCGAGAGATA
Source organism: uncultured Alphaproteobacteria bacterium (assembly GCA_964442815.1). Classification (GTDB taxonomy): domain Bacteria; phylum Pseudomonadota; class Alphaproteobacteria; order 16-39-46; family 16-39-46; genus CAYUAL01. Next base: position 8,451 of record CAYUAL010000062.1, read on the forward strand.
GAAAAGCGTATTTTACAAAACGCAAAAAAAGTAGCATAATAATAAGAATAAAATAATAAAATAAAGGGAGACTATAATCATGAAAAAAATAAGTTTACACGGTATTTCTTTGGCATGTGCTTTAGGAGTTCTTTCTGCTTTTACTGTGTTTCCTATGGAAGAAGTATTAGCTGACGTAAAAGTGGTCAAAACCTCCAAAAAAGAGAAAGCAAAATGGATTTTAGCAGATTTAGGGAGAAAAGGGTATACAGAGGACGTTAGAAAAATAGAGGAATTCGCTGCATTTAAAGAACAGGTAAGAGATACGTTTGATGTACACTTTGCTTTTGATGGGTGGGAAGCAAAGGCAAGTGTACCTGTACGGTTTGAAGAATTTTATGTGAAGTATGGTGATGCTTTTCCTGAGGGTATTAGACATATTAGTTTTAGGTATCAACACCCCATAGAAGGCCAAGATAGAGTAGCTCTAGAATATTGGATTGAAAAACTGCAAGAGAAAGTCCCGAATCTTGTCTGGAAGGAACATTCTACAGGAGTTCAGTTTTATATTTTAGAAGA
>CAYUAL010000063.1:0-5130 GCA_964442815.1 uncultured Alphaproteobacteria bacterium
AAGCAACTAGTCAGTCTACAGATGCAGCGATGTGTAATACTATTAGTAGCTTTCATTGTGCCGTTTGTAATAATACAGGAGGCATAGATGAAGCTATAACGTTCTGTGATGGTTTTTGCCTTGGTAAGTCTCCCAACGGTAATAGTGAATGTTGAGCCTTTATAATGTATAGCATAAAGTATGTTTATTGATAAAAAAATGCATAATGAAATATAGGTGCAGAAAATGTTAAAGACTTCTTTATTTGGATTTTGTTTATTACTTCCTTCCCTTGTATCTGCTACTTCCCACTGGCTTGATCCTAGAGTAGATTCTAATTATAACGTGTCAAAAAGAGTAGAAGTATTTAAAGAAGCTACAAGAGAAATTGCGTTTAGAAAAAATGCTAAAAATACCGGGTCATTTCAGGCGCGGCGAGATAAAGTATCCGCACAACAAGAAAGAAACGCACTCTTTTATAGGAACGCTAATTTTGCCAGATCATTTTCTAATCAAGATAGAGGAAACCTATCTAGGCATGAGTGGTTACTCAGAGATAAGCTGAAGAAAAAACAAGAAAGGTGGTGTGGGTCTTCTGGTACGTCAAATAGCCCTGCATGCGCAAAGTTACGAAAAAAATAGCATCAATAATAACTATGCTAAAAATTCTTGAGGGCTCAAACTTCAATCTGAGGGCTTTTTTAAAAGCTTAAATCTTGAATTATAAAGTAAATTGACTTCAATTCTGCTTTAGTATTCAATAATACAAAACAACCAATAAAAAGAGGGGCTTTTTTTATGCAACGTTGGAAGTATTTAGCAATTATTCTTAGTTTTTTTAGTTGTTCTTATTCCTTAGTAAGTGCGCAACAAGAAATGTGGTGGCAAACATACTGTCCTTACCCATTAGATAAGGTTTGTTCATGTAATGGGGTGAATTGTGGTATGTTACAAAGCTGTGCAGTTACTATCAATAATAATAATGTAGGCACCCAAATATACCCTCTTCAACAAGCTTGCGTATATCTGCAATGTTTAGAACAAGGTTTAGAGAATACACTGCCTGCTGGATATTGTGAAACACCTGCGGATTCAGAAAAAAATAATTCAAACGCTCACACATACTGCAATTCTATGTTAGTTAACTTAACAAGTTACATGAACAGCTCAGGTGTTTTTGAAGGGTATTCCGCAGGAAGTGGAGCAAACACGAAGTATTCTGAGCTAAGTTCCTATATGAACCAGATGCTTAATCTTGATATTACTTCTATTTATACACAATGTCTTGTTAACAGTGGGGGAACCCTTAGTCCAGGTGACCCATTTTATGTAGCACCACAAGCGCCTACACCGGCACCTGCGCCAGCTCCGGCTCCAACTCCAGCTCCTACACCGGCACCTGCGCCAGCCCCGGCTCCAACTCCAGCTCCTACACCAGCGCCAGCGACAACACTTACAGCAGCAGATGCAGCTAATATTCTTTGGAATACTGCAAATAATATACATTATTGTAACCAAGGGTATACGGATATAGCCACCAGCACAGCTTGTGTGTATGCTTCTTCTCCTCAAGATGCAGATGCAAAAGGGCTTCCTTGTAATAGCTATGCTTCTGGTGGTGCAGCTTTGCCAACAAAAGCCCAGGTTAACTCTCTGCAGCAAGCTGTCTTGGCCTATCAAAAGTTAGCTGGAGCGCAGGCTGTTGCTACAGAAATAACTAACCTTACAGATTATGAATATATACCTCCAGTTGGAGGGGGCGAGGTAGATATTGATTATTGTTATCTAGCCGTAGGATTCTGTTCTTCGCATCTTCCTAATTGTGTGCAAACTCCTTGTCCTACCTGTTCGAAGGAATCTATTATAATTCCTCGGTGGGTTAATCCTAATCTGCGAATGCAGCATCCTTCTCGGATTCAACATACTTATAGGTCAGGAAGTAGACAAACAATACAATCTAATAGTACTTTCATATTTCCGAAGGTTACCGGATTGACGCCAAAACAGCTTGAAGCAAGGCAACAATTATTTTTAGAAAGAAGAGAAAGATATGAGGCATGGAAGAAAAGGTGGTATCAAGAGGAGCTGCTTGCAAGAATTTCTTATGAAAAGAAAGAAACCATATGTAAGCCAGATGTATCAAGCAGTCCTGTTTGTGTAACTCTTCGCCATATAAAACGATAATAAAAAGCTTCTCCTATATAGTTTGGGTGCTCGGATTTAAATCCGAGCACTTTTTTTGAGGTCTAAAAAGGAGTTTTTCTTGTTCTTTTTAAGAAAAGGTGACATCATAAGATAAGAAATAGTATTAAGAAAGAATTTATTATGTATAAAAAAATAAAAATTAGATTTTTATTTATAATTTTACTATCTATTTTTCCTTTTCTTGTAATACAAGCAATAGAGCACGCCAAAATTGTAAAAGGAGGAACGGATAAAGGAAGACAGACCGTTATTTTTAAAGAATGGGTTATATATAAGGGTGGAGCCGCTCAAGATCTTATAGATCATAAAGATGTGTATAGGGATATACATGAACCTATATTCATTCAACGTGTAAGTGCGTTAGATGCTATAGAAAACTATAAGGGAGAAGTGCTCAACCACTTTGGTTCTAGCTTAATAATAAAAGAAGATAATAACTAAGGGGAAAAAATCATGAATAAAATAAGCAAGAAAGGTAAGATATTCTTCTAAACTTGGCACAAGTCTCTCTAGCTGTTGGATTCATCTTCTATTAAGGCTTTTTCCATTCTAAGGTGACTTAAACTGAGCATTTTTTCATACTTTAGTAGATTTATTCTTCTTCTATAGTTTTCGTATATTTTTGAGTACTTGTCTTCAATAGCAGATGCTTGAGTATGTATTTCTCTATTTTGAGTTTCAAAGTGAGCAAGAGTAACGTTGGCGTTTTTCTCTAAGTCTTCCATTTTTCTGTTAATTCTGCCAAGAAACCTTTCTTTAATCATATCTTTATTTCTTCTAGCTGCAGCTATTTGTCCTGGGCTTATGGGTTTCTTTGAGATTAAGAGCTTTTCCAGACGCGCAAGATAAGGTTCTAGTGCTGTTTTATATTCAAAAGAGTTTATAATATCCTGTCTTACTTGTTTATAACGATTAAGAGCACGGAAGAATTCTTTTAGATAAATTTTTCTTTGAATTGCTAGATTTTCCCTAAGAATTTCTAGATTTTGGGATTCCTGCGTTAAATGCTCTATCTTTTTTTGGTACTGATAGCGTTCGGCTTCTCTACGCTCTTCAAAATTTCTTAGCACCTTTCTTGCCTTAGTATAAAGATCTTCTTTTGTTCTCGGGTGAGGTGTAGAGCTAGTTTGGCTGGCACGAGTCTCTCCTCTATCTTGTTCTTCATTAAATTCCATAGCTGCTGTAATAGAAGGAGACAATACTGCATAAATTGAGAAAGAAATAAGCTTTTCAAATAAATGTTTTTTCATGGTGAAAATATCCTTTATGAAATTTGGTAATACATAAAGGACTTATATATGCAGTTTTTTTTTCCAACATAAAAAATGGCGATATTCCTACAGAAGATAGTTAATTTTTATTTTTGTGGCTTTTTGTTAATACGCTAAAGAGCGAATAAAGGTATTCTGCTCTTCTACAGAAGAAAGAGAAGGCCATTTTTGGGGGAGTTTATCAACTAAAGACTGATTGGATGTTAAAATATAAAAAAGGGGTGGCAGATAGCATGCCTCTGTTTGACCTTTTGCATTTTTACAATTGCGGCGTTCTAATCCTTGATGGGATAAGTTTAAAAACTCTAAGGCCAATTCCTGTAAAGGCTTATTTCGAAAGAGAGTATGAATTCCTTCTAAAGGGATAGTCTTGTAAAGGAGATTACGTTCTTCTTTTGTGAAAGAAATAGCTATCTCATAGGCTCTATCTAAAGCTTCCTTATCATATAGAAGTCCAACCCAAAAAGCGGGGAGAGCATAAATATGCCACCAAGGACCAGCATCGGCACCTCGCATTTCTAGGTATTGTTATAAGGCGCACTTCTGGAAAGGCTGTTGAGATGTAGCTTATCCAATCAGTTATAGTAGGTTTTTCTTCAGGAAGGATGGAAAGTTTTCCTTCTAGGAAGTCTTCAAAAGAAAGGCCTAAAGCATCCCTATAAGTTCCTGCACGATTAACAAAATACATGGGAATTTTTAAAAGATAATCTACATACCGCTCAAAGCCCATGTCTTTTTCAAAGACAAAATCTAAAAGACCTGTTCAATCAGCGTCGGTATGTTGCCAGATATAGCTGCGGTAGATTTGATAACCTGCAAGATGGCGTTTTTTTAAAGGTGAATTGGCGAAAAGAGCTTGAACAATGGGTTGAAAGGCAAGCCCTATTCGGAATTTTTTGATCATATCTTCTTCGGCTTGGTATTCTAAGTTTGCTTGTATGGTGGCCGGGTTCTAGGGTAATTTGTGTTTTATTTCGTTCCAGTGCTATGCCATGATCTCCTTCGAAAATAGGAGACCATCCAAAGGGATATAACTCTCGGAAAATAGCCTTCTATGAGATCTGACTTTGCCTTCAAGAAAGCCAGAGGCCATGGCGCCCTTTTAAGAGAAATTTTTTGCTATTCTAGCAACCAGTCTCTTAGTTTTTATCCTTTTTTTCTGGAAAAAGCAAAAGGGAAGATAAAACAGCTAAAGCAGCGGTCTCTGAACGTAAAATCCGTTTGCCGAGAAACACAGAATAAACAAAGGAATAGCTATGTAGAAGTTCTTTTTCTTGGTCACTGAACCCTCCTTCAGGCCCCACTAGAAAAGCACAAGGAAGGGAGAGAGAAGATAAGACATCATATAAGGGTTTAGAAGAAGTACGTTCTTCACAGAAGAGAATAGGAATATTTTTGTTCCAAGTCTCCAGGGTCTCTCCTAAAGTAAGCATTTCATGAAAAACAGGAAGGGTCATCCTTTCACATTGTTCTGCGGCTTCCATAGCGCGCCATTCTAACTTATCAAAATTAACTTGGGAGGGCACCGTACGTTCAGTAAATAAAGGACAAAAATTACTTACTCCTAGTTCTGTTGCTTTTTCAACGAGAAATCCTAAACGTTCCCCCTTTAAAGGTGCAAAAAGAAGGGAAGAGCCTGTTTCCACTTCTTGGGGGCGGATTTTTTCTTCTATTT
>CAYUAL010000063.1:5140-9008 GCA_964442815.1 uncultured Alphaproteobacteria bacterium
TTGACAATACGCTTATGAATATGGGTGACTTTTCCAATAAACTCTCCTTCTTTACCGTTGAAGAGACGTAACTTGCTGCCAATTTCATTGCGCATTACGTTCATGACGTAGTGGCTTTGTCTTGGCGTGAGCTCTATGGTTTTTCCTTTCTCTAAGTTGCTTGGAGTATAAAGACGAATATAAGAAAAATAAGCGGTCATGGATGGCCCCTTTAATGGTTGTTGTATTGTGCTTGAGGTAAGAGTATTGTCTTGGAGCATTGTCCTAAAATACGATCATGAAAATAAAAGTTAAAAGTACAAATGGTGCATCTAAATCAGAATAGAAACTTTAAAAAGAATTTTAAAATAGGCAAGCCCCTTTCTTCATTTACAGATATAAAATGGCAGATTGTGAATTTTTTCCCACCAAAAATACAGTCTCTTATTGTTATAATGCGCTTAGATCGCCCTGTAGGAGTGTATTTATGCTTATGGCCAGCGTTATGGGGATTGCAAGCAGGTGCGTATCCTTCTTTTCCCTTTTTTCAAAATATTTTTTTGTTTGTTTTAGGGGCTTTTTTAGTACGTGCAGCAGGGTGTGTTCTAAATGATTTATGGGATAAAAATTTTGATAGGAAAGTTAAGCGTACTAAAAGTAGGCCTCTAGCATCTGGCGCGATAACAGTAAAGCAAGCTTTTATCGTAGCTTTTTTTCTATTTTTAGGAAGTTTAGGAATTCTACTCATACTTCCTTCTTCAGTTTTACTATGGGGTGTTGCGTGTGTTCCTCTTATTGCTATTTATCCTCTATTTAAAAGAATTACCTACTGGCCTCAGCTGTTCTTAGGGATCGTTTTTAATTGGGGGATTTTTTTGGGTTGGATTACCCAAAGCAATTCTTTTTCCATAAAACTTTTCTTATTGTATGGTGGTTCTATTCTATGGACTCTTGGGTATGATACTGTTTATGCATGTCAAGATAAAGAAGATGATTTGTTAGTAGGAGTTAAGTCCAGTGCTCTTGCATTGCAGGGACATCTAAAACCATTTTTAGTAGGGGTATATACAGGAGCTATTCTTTTATGGGGACTTTTTGGCTTTTTAGAAGGGTATTCTCGTATCTTTTTTATTATTCTAGGACTCGTTTTTCTTGGGTTCTTGTGGCAGAGTATATTTCTTAATCAAAAAAGCCAGGAAGATTGTTTGAAAAAGTTTAAGTCTAATATCTGGATAGGAGCTTTAGTTTCTTTTGCATTGTTATGTGCAGCATGGATAAGGTAAAAAATGGAAGATTTTTCTTGTAAAATAAGTGAAGTAAAAGACAGATTAAATCACGCCCTACGAAAGGCACAGAGCTTAGGAGCGGATGCAAGCGATTTTTTATATGTGGCAGGGCGTTCTGTAAATTTTTCTTGTAGAAATGGGAAGACAGAACATCTTGAGCGTTCAGAAGGTGCAGACCTCGGTCTTCGTTTGTTTGTGGGGCAAAAGCAAGCCGTTGTTTCTACAAGTGATACCTCTCCTAAGAGTTTAGAAGCTTTAGTAGAGAGAGCTTTTTCTATGGCGCAAGCTGTTCCAGAGGATCCATATGCAGGTTTAGCGGTGCCAGCTCTTTTAGCAAAAAATATACCTAATTTGGATATTATGGATGTGGCTATTCCTTCTGAGGAAGAGCTCATGAAGCAGGCATTAGAGTGTGAAGAGGCTGCTTTGCAGGTCTCAGGTATTACTTTATCAGAGGGGGCGTCGGCAAGTTGGGGAGACAGCGAAGCTCTTTTAATGACGAGTACTGGTTTTTGTGGTTCTTATAAAGAGTCAAATCGTTCTTTCTCTGTTTCTGTTATTGCGGGGCAAGCAGAAGGGATGGAAAGAGATTATGCCTATTCTAGTGCCATATATGCAAAGGATCTTAAAACTCCGCAAGAGGTAGGAAAAGAAGCTGCTGAAAGAACTTTAAAACGTCTTAATCCGCGAAAAGTAAAAACAACGCAGGTTCCTATTATTTTAGAGCCACGCGTGAGTTCTAGTATCTTAGGACATTTAGCTTCAGCTATTAACGGGGCAACCGTGGCACGCGGAACAAGTTTTTTGAGAGAAGCTTTAGGTACGTCTCTTTTTCCTTCTTCTATTACCATCTTAGATGATCCGCATCGAAAGAGAGGCTTCCGTTCTCGTCCTTTTGATGTAGAGGGGATAGAAACTAAGGCTCGTGCAATTATTGAAGAAGGTATTTTACAGACTTGGATCTTGGATTGTCGCTCTGCACGGCAGCTTAAACTCCAGACAACAGGGCATGCGAGTAGAGGGACAGGGAGTATTCCTTCTCCTTCCGTTAGTAATTTTTATATGTTACCAGGAAAAGAATCTCCCCAAGACTTGATTAAAAGTCTTAAGACAGGGCTTTACATAACAGACCTCATTGGACAGGGGGTAAATATCGTAACAGGAGATTATAGCCGAGGAGTTACTGGCTTCTGGATTGAAAACGGCGAACTTGTTTATCCTGTTAGTGAAATTACTATTGCTGGGAATTTGAAAGAGATGTTTCAAAAGATTGTTCCTTGTTCTGATTTAGAATTTCAATATGGGATTGATGCCCCAACTCTCATGATAGAAAATATGACTATAGCTGGGAGTTAAGTATGATGTTGTGTAGAATATGCTATCTCTTTTTAATGGTTCTTATGCTAACTGCTTGCGGAAAAAAGGACCTCTAGATCCTCCCCCTTCTGAAGAGGTAGTAAGATATCCTGATAGGTATCCTAAAGAGGGAGGAGATAAGGATGACTTTAGCGTGCGGGGTTTGTAAGATTTAACTCTTTTTGTTTTTCTTTTATGTGTTCATGTCGAATAATATAAAGTCCAGAACAAACAATAAGACTAAATCCGATCCAGACAGAAAAACTTGGTAAATGTCCCCAAATAAGATCATCAAAAAATAACGACCAAATCATCATAGTATATATAAAGGGTGCTATTGTTCCAGCTGAAGCATGCTTAAATGCTTGAGTAAGAAAGACTTGAGCAAAAGCACTAGAAGTGCCTAGGCCTATAAGTTGGAGATAAGGGCCTTCTTTAAAAGGTACCCATGTTTCAAAAGGATAAAAAAGAAAGCCACCTAGCGTACTAAATAACGCATAGTAAACAATAAGAGTTATTGTTTTATCGACTTGAGCAAGCTTGCGTATAGAAATAAGGATGAGTGCATCGATTGCTACTGCTAGTAGACAAGCTAGAGCTCCTTTTTGATAAGAAGGAACAAAAGCATCTCCAAAAGAGGGGGTCGTAATAAAAAGAATGCCTAGGAACCCTATGATGAGAGAAATCCAAATGTTCCTAGAATTTTTTTCTTTTAGCAGCAAAATAGATAAGAGAGTCACAAAGAAGGTTTCAGAAAAGTTAAGAGCTGTAGCATCTGATAAAGGCATTACTTTAAAAGTATAATAAAGGAGAAAGAGAAAAATAGAACTTAAAAAACCTTGAAGAGTGTAAAGACCTAAGTAATTTGTATGAAAAATAGAAGAAAAATTTTTTTTGTATTTATAAGAAGTATAAAATACAAGGATAATAAGAAAAATAATCCCTCTATACACAATCATTTGGCCTAAGGGATATTCTTGGGAAGCCGTTTTAGTAAAGACATTAGCAATAGTGAACATAAAAACGCTAAGGCACATTAAAATAATGCCTTTATAAGAGGGGGCTAAAGTATCCCAAAAACGTAATTTTATCATATAAATTTAATCAAGAGGAGTCGGAGGAATAAGCAGCTGAGAGTTCTTTTTTTCTCTATGAATAATATACAGCCCACAAGCAATCACAATAGCAGTTCCAATAAAGGTAGTGTTAGTGGGAACTTCACCCCAAAACATATACCCAAACAAAAC
>CAYUAL010000064.1:0-8960 GCA_964442815.1 uncultured Alphaproteobacteria bacterium
GGAGAGCATTAGAAATAGCGGCATAATCATGGCCATCTATTGCCAAAGCATCCCATCCTGCTGCTCTAAATCTTGCCAAAGCATCGTCTGAAGTAGACAGAGATGTAGACCCATCTATGGTAATGCTGTTGTCGTCATATAAGACTACTAAGCGAGAGAGTTTTAAGTGCCCCGCAAGAGTAATGGCTTCTTGGGAGATCCCTTCCATGAGACATCCATCTCCTGCAATCACATATGTATAATGGTTTACAAGATCTTCTCCAAATCCTGCACGTAGGATGGCTTCTGCAAGGGCAAAACCTACACTATTTCCCAGTCCTTGGCCTAAAGGTCCTGTGGTAGTTTCTATGCCTGAAGCAAATCCATATTCAGGATGGCCTGCAGTTTTTGAGCCTAGTTGGCGGAAGTCTTTTATATCTTCTATGGTCATATCCTCATAGCCTGTGAGGTATAAAAGGCTATACAGAAGCATAGACCCATGGCCAGCAGATAGAATAAATCGATCTCGATCCGGCCAATGGGGATCAGAAGCATCAAACTTTAAGAAATCTTTAAATAAAATAGTAGCAACATCTGCCATTCCCATGGGCATCCCAGGATGCCCCGATTTTGCTTTCTCTACGGCATCCATAGATAAGAAGCGAATAGCATTGGCAAGAGACGGTAAAGAAACAGTCAATTATAGCTCCCATAAAATCTTCTTCTTCTTCATACCTTGCTCTCCTCTCTTATTACAAGAGGGAACGTTATGCAAATATAAACTTTACTGACGAGGATAGATAAAAAAAGGCGGCACAATACTCTTGTTTATGTGATTGGGATGTACTATTAATCCAGAAATATGTTTTTTTGACATTGAAAATCATAAAAAATTAGGGTGGGAGAGGTTTTCATTTTGCTATTTTTAGCATCATCATCATATTTTTGCAGGGCAACTGTTGTGGATAGCAATGGAAGGAATTTGTGGTGTGAAACCTTTGGTAACCCACACCATCCTGCTATCCTGTTAATTGGGGGAGCTGGTGCTCAGTGCATCATGTGGCCAGAAGATTTTTGTGAAGTCCTCGCAAAAAAATACTTTGTGATTCGCTATGACCATCGTGATACAGGGCTTTCAACACGTGTCAATTATCAAGAAAATCCTTATACACTCATGGATTTAACCAAAGATGCTCTGGGCATTCTTGATTATTATCGTATTGATAAAGCACATATCATAGGTCTCTCAATGGGAGGACAAGTGGCGCAATTTATAGGTGCTTACTTTCCGGAGCGTGCGAAAACATTAATACTTATAGCTACATCAACCAATTTTAAGCCTCTTTTGAATCTCATAGATCATTCTTCCCGAGTGACACTAACTGCTCCTACAGAGCTTTATTCAAAAGTAAGGCAGCAATATATACAGGAATTTGCAGAAGCTTCTCAGGAGGAGAGACAAGAGCTTATAAAGACCTTCTGGAGGGTGATTAATGGAAACGGGATTTCTTTTGACGAGGCTTACTATACACAAAAGTCTAAGCAATTTTTTGCACGTTATCGTGATGCTACCCCAACTGTTAACCATTTTTCTGCCATGAAAGCAGAAGAGACTTTAACAGCGCATAGTAAAGCTCCAGAGCGTATTAAAACACCTACGCGTATTATTCATGGAGGTGCTGATCCGATTTTTGGTCTCGATCATGGAGAAGCGTTGCATCATGCTATTGTGGGGTCGAAGCTCGTTGTTGCTCCCATGGGGCATCTTATTCCTAGTGATTCCTATCAAGGTATTGCACAACAGATGCTGTCCTTTATGGCTAAACATGAAGGATAATCTGATATACTTAAATAAGCTTTAATGGCTTCTTACATCATTTCTCAGTATAGGGGCGGTATGTTGAAGAGACACTATTTGACTAGTTAGAAAATATTATAATACTTGTATTTTTGTAATGAAGATATAAAAGCTAGAAAATAACATTATATGAGAGTGGTATGAAACTTGTTCTTTTAGATCGTGATGGTGTTATAAATAATCCTCCCATAGGGGAAGCACGCGTAGTACACCCTTCGGATCTTCATCTTATAGAAGGGGCTGGAGAAGCTATTAGACTTCTAAAAGATCATGGTTTTTCGATTGCTGTGGTAACAAACCAATCTATTATTGGTCGTGGGATGATTACGGAAGAGGATTTGCATTCTATCCATGAATATCTTCAAGAACTTTTAACACAGTATGGAACAAAGATAGATAAAATATTTTTTTGCGGAGATGCTCCTCATGAAGCATCTTATCGACGTAAACCCGGGTCTGGGATGTTAGAAGAAGCAATTGCTTATTTCGGAGCTGAGCCTGAAAGGACACCAATGGTGGGAGATTCTCTCATAGACCTTCAGGCAGCCCATGCTATTGGATGTCCCAGATATTTAGTTCGTACAGGTCATGGAGAATCAGTTTTAAAAAATAAAATCCCTCAAGAATTACTGCCTGTTAGCGTTCATGAGAATCTATTAGAGGCAACGGAGACTATTTGCTCTTTCTATCGGTAGATAGATTAAGCATTATTTAGAGTAGCTTCTTTTTTAGTATACTTTGACTTGCGCAAATTAAAGAATAAAAGCAAAGGGGCAGATAAAAAGATAGAAGAATACGTTCCAAAGCTTATTCCTACGATAATAGGCAAGCTATATTCTGCAATTACTTTGCCTCCAAACCAATAAAGGGCAAATAGGGAAAGCAGTGTTGTAGAAGAAGTAAGAATGGTTCGAGAAAGAGTATCGTTAATACTTTGATTTATGAGGGTTTTTGGGTGTAAGGATTTAAATTTTCGTAAGTTCTCGCGTATGCGATCAAAAATGACAACCGTATCATTAATGGAATATCCTACTGTAATAAGAATTGCTACGATAGCTTGAGAATTAAATTCCATCTGAAAAAGAGTAAAAAAGCCAAGCACAGCAATAGCATCATGAATTAAGGAAAGAATGGCACAAATAGCAAAATGCCACTCAAACCTAAACCAGATGTAAATGAGCATGGCAACCATACACCAGAAAATAGCATATATCCCATTGCGTATAAGTTCTTCGCCCATTTTGGGTCCAACGGTTTCTACACGACGAAAGGTAACTTCTTGTCCTAAAGCAGATTGAATCTTAGATACAGCCTGCAATTGGGCTTCTTCGTCACCTGTTTGGCGGCCAATGCGTATAAGAACTTCGTCTTTCGCTCCAAACTCTTGGAGAGCAGCTTCTCCTAGACCCAGGTTGTTAACCTTTTCTCTTAGTTTAGATAAATCAGCTGGTCCTTTGGTTTGTATTTCAATGAGAATACCTCCTTTGAAATCAATACCAAGGTTAAGGCCTTGATACCACAGGCTTGCAAACGTAATAACAACAACAACAAGAGATAAAAAGTAGGTAAAGAATCGTATCTTAACAAAGTTAAGAGAGGTCCCGTGAGGAATGAAGGTAAGACCAGGGATGATAAAAGACATATCTAATCCTTATAGGGTTATATCCAAAGTGTTTTGGGGTGTTTCCAGCGAATCCAACTTACAAGAATAAGACGACTTAGAGAAACAGCTGTAAACATAGAAATGAGAATACCTACAGAAAGAGTTACGGCAAAGCCTCGGATAGGACCCGTCCCAAAGATATATAAAAGAATACTTCCAATAAGAGTGGTTACGTTGGAGTCTACAATGGTTGCCATGGCACGATTGTATCCAGCGTCAATGGCGGAAACAATGCCTTTTCCATGACGAAGCTCTTCTTTTATGCGCTCATTAATAAGAACGTTAGCATCTACAGCCATTCCTAATGTAAGAGCAATACCAGCAATGCCAGGTAGTGTTAATGTTGCTCCTAAGAGAGATAAGGCCGCAAGTAAAAGGACAAGGTTGAATACCATGGCGATATCTGCCACTACACCTACAAGGCTGTAAGCTAGCAGCATAAAAAGAGCAATAAAAATAATAGAAACAACAGTAGCATGCTCTCCAGCTAAAATAGAGTCTGCCCCTAAGTCGGGTCCTACGGTTCGTTCTTCTAGGACGGTCAGGGGAGCAGGTAAAGCACCCGCACGTAAAAGAAGAGCAAGGTCGTTAGCTTGCTGTACTGTGAAATGTCCTGTAATTTGAACATTTCCTCCATAGATAGGTTCTTGAATAACGGGAGCGCTGATAACGTTTTTATCTAAAACAATGGCAAAACGTTTACCTATATTAGCTTTAGTAGCGTCTCCAAATTTTTTAGCTCCAAGGGCATCTAATTTAAAAGTAACAATAGGTCTACCTTCTCGGTAATCAGGTTGAGCATCTACAAGAGTTTCTCCAGATACAATCACTTGTTTGCGCACAACATAATGTGCTTTTTGATCTTTTTCATCTCCTTCGCCTTCTAGGATTTCTGAGCCAGCGGGAGCATGTCCACCCATAGTATCTTGAGCAGAAACATTTGGATCAAGAAGACGAAAAGAAAGTTTTGCAGTTTGTCCTAAAAGATTTTTGATATGTTCTGGGTTATCCACGCCGGGGAGCTGGATAAGGATACGATCCTCTCCTTGTTGTTGGATGGTAGGTTCTTTGGTTCCTGTTTCATCAATGCGACGGCGTACGATTTCAATAGATTGTTCCAAGGCAGCTTTTTCACGACGTTTTAGAGCTGCATCTTTTAAGGAGAGGAAAACAGTTTCTCCTTCGAACGTAATGGAAAGTTCAGGATCAATAGTTTGAAGATCTTTATATAAAATCTGTTTTTTATTTTCTTCTAGAGAGTCACGAAGCTTGAAAGAAAAGGTATGAGTACCTTTATCTAAATGTAGAGCAGTATATCCTATTCTATTTTTACGAAGAGTTTGGCGTGTTGCGTCAAGCAAGGAGGAAAGATATTCTTCTACAACGACCTTTAAATTAGCTTCAAGAAGCAGGTGGCTTCCTCCTTGCAAATCAAGACCGAGGCTTACCTGTTGCTTAGGAAACCAACTTGGAGAGGAGTCTAAAGTCTTTTTGGAAAAGAAATTGGGAAGAGCATATACAGTCCCAAGTATACAAATAAAAACGATAAGAACAGCTTTCCAAGTTGGAATATAAAACATTTAAGGCATAAACCTTTTGTAAATTTTATTTTTTCTTCGGTTTAGAACGAGACATTAATTTTTTGACTTTTCCATCAGAGTCTTTTTCGGAAACGGGGGATGTAGATTCTTCTACAGCTCCTGTGCGAGAAAGAATATCTGAAACCATGGAACGCATTATACGAACCTGTGTACCAGGAGCAATCTCTACTTGAAGCTCTTGATCTGTCATGACTTTAGAGACGGTTCCTATAATTCCTCCAGAAGTTAAAATTTTATCTCCCCTTTTAATGGTCTTAAGCATGTCTTGATGCTGTCTTGCTCTTTTTTGTTGGGGGCGTATAAGGAGGAAATACATCACTACAAAGATAAGAGCAATGGGGAGGATAGAAACAAAGTTAAAACCTTCGGTTGCCATTGGAGAATAATCCTTTCATTAGTATATATTTTGTTTGTACCTAATGTCTTGCTTGGCTGCAAGAGCAAATCTGAAAGAGGAAGAACAACAGATTTTATATATAGAAACTCCCAGTAGAACTGGGAGTTTCTGATTAAAATAAACTTCTTAAATAAGGTTAAGCTCTATCTGTAATTCTCACAGATGCGCCTAGAAGCTCTTGTACGGATACTTTTCCACCAGCTCCAACCTTATCTAAAACTTTTGCATCTATATCAACTCTTATTCGTAGGGCATCAACTAAGAAATATATGGATGCAGCTGCATAATCTCCAGCAATTTTAGCAAGTTTCTCTCTTTGAGTAGGGCCACAACCAGAAAGAATAAGGAAGCCCTGGGGATCTTCCATTACTTTGATCTTTGCCTCTGCTAATTCAGAGAGGAGTACCCTTTTTTTATCTTCACCTACTTCTTCACCAGCTAAGTGTATTTTAATATCTGCAAGAACTTCAGTTTCCCCGCCTTTAAGATTTTCTACTACGTTACTGACAGTTACGTCTCCTTTAGCTTCTGCAACTAGTTCCAACTGAGACTTAGTTTTCTTAAAAACTTTCACTTCAAATTTTCCATCTAACTGTTCTTTTATGTCACGGAGTCTTTTAACTTTTGCAATGGTGTCAGCAGGTGCTTTTTCCAATATTTTTGCGGCTTCTTCTTTAGTAGTTTTTTCTTGCGCCAAGCAATAAGAGGCATCAAAAGTGCTTCCTAGGGCAACAGCTGCTAAAACAGATAAAGTAAGGTAAGATCGCTTCATTTTTTTGCTCCTTAGTTTTTTTTATTGATACGGTAATAGCGTATCATAGTAGAATAATAAAGAATATCGTTATTATATTCTTAATTATAAAAAACAGAATTTTGTTAATTAAGGCGTGAACCTATAATTTGGGCCTCTTTTTCTCCATCTTTAAAGGTAAGAATAATACCTTGTTCTTTTTGTAAAGAAGTCGCAGAAGTCAAAGGAGAAAGAGTTTTCTGATCCCGTACTAGAGCAAAGCCTTTTTCTAGAATTTTTGTATAAGAAGAAGCTTCTAAAACTAGGGAAAGACGATGTAGGGCTTCTTGTTTTTTTTGAAGTAGTATTTTCCAAGCTTGGTGTAGTTTGTTCTCTTGTACTCTTAAAAGATGATTAGCAGATAGGAGTTTTTCTTCAGGGCTTTTAAAGGAAATTTTAGAGAGAGTAAGACGCATCATAAGAAGCTGTTTTTCCAAAGAACGGGGAAGACGCTCTGTTATATCATCTAGGCGTTGCATTTTAAGTTCAAGTAATTTTTCTGGACGGCCCATGCGGAGGAAAAGAGTAGAAAGTTTTTCTTGGTGTATTTTTATGTAACTTGTTCCCAAAAGAAAAAGACGTCGATACATCTCTAAAACTTTAGCAAAAAGATCATCTTTTCGGGGAACGGCAAATTCGGCAGCAGCAGTAGGAGTAGGAGCTCTTACATCTGCTACGAAGTCAAGAAGCGTCGTATCTGTTTCGTGGCCAATAGCTGAGATAATAGGAATGTTACTTTTAAAAGCAGCTCGTATAACAATTTCTTCATTAAAGGCCCATAAATCTTCTAAACTCCCCCCTCCTCGTGCAATAATAAGAAGATCTGGACGAGGGATGCCTCCTTGAAGAGGAAGAGAGTTGAAACCTTCAATTGCTTCTGCTACTTGGGCTGCTGCACCTTCTCCTTGAACAAGAACGGGCCAAAGAAGAATATGCCTAGGAAATCTATCTTGAAGGCGATGTAAAATATCTTGAATAACTGCGCCTGTAGGAGAGGTAATAATACCAATAACTTGTGGTAGAAAAGGGAGCGGTTTTTTATGAATAGGATCAAAAAGACCTTCTTTACGGAGGCGTTCTTTGCGCTCTTCTAATAGTTTTAAAAGAGCTCCTTGCCCAGCAAGCTCTACACCCTCTAAGACGAGCTGATATTGAGAGCGCCCAGGATAAGTTGTAAGCCTTCCAATGGCAATTACTTCCATACCTTCTTCCAAGGGGAAAGCAAGAGAAGAGTACATACCTTTCCAGCAAACGCCAGCGATGAGAGCAGCCTCGTCTTTTAAAGAAAAATACACATGTCCAGATGTATGGCGTTTTAACCCAGAAATCTCTCCTTTTACGCGGATATAAGGAAACGCCGTTTCAATATTTTTTTTTAGGGCAAACGCAAGTTCGCTGACAGAAAACTCTGGTATGTTTTTAGAGAGGGGAGCAGTAGGCAGATCTAAATCACCTTGGTACATCTCAGATACTCTCAAAAAAATAGGATTATCCTCTTTTTGCTTTTATGGTCTCTGCTGTATGATTCCAAATTAAGGAAAAAAAGAAAGCGCTAATAAGGGCAGATACAGCCAGGACAATAAAAGTTGCATCCCAGCCCCATAGATCAGCAATTTTTCCAATGCCTACACCTGAAAAAGCTGCTCCTAAGTACCCAAAGGTTCCTGTTAATCCATTAGCTGCTCCAGCAGCTTTTTTAGAGGCGAAGTCGGCTGCTGCAACGCCTTGTAATATTTGAGGGCCACTCACGAAGAAGCCTATAATAATCATGATAAGCGCATTTGTAAAAACCGAATGAGAAGGGCTTTGCCAAAGATAGATTAAAAGCCCCATAAGAATAAGCATAAACAGCGTGCCAACAGGCCCTCGTCTGCCTTCAAAGGCTTTGTCAGAAAGGTGTCCAGCAACAACGCCACCGAAAATAGCAGCAATATCAAATCCAGCTGTTTGCCATCCAGCTTGAACAAGGGTGCTTCCCTTACTTTGCATTAAAAACGTAGGTGCCCAATTTAATAGGCCCATACGTAAAATATAGAAAAACATGTTGGCCCAGCACATATACCAAACCCATTTATTCTTTAAGACGCGATCAAGCAATATTTCTTTAAATGTGAGATTTGAGTCCTCTTGCTCAATAGGAAGAGGCTCATTGTTTTTAAGAGCTGTATGCTCTTCTATGGAGGGAAATCCTAAAGATTGAGGCGTATCTCTTAATCCCTTGAAAAGAAAAAAAGTAAATCCAAGAGTAAGAAGAGCCGGCACAATAAAGGCAGAACGCCATCCATAAGCCGTAATTAAATATACAGCCAAAAGGGTAATAACAGTGGTCCCAATTTGGTGCGAAGCATTCCAAACGGCCCATTTCGTAGCAAGCTCCTTTTTATTAAACCAGTGTGTTAGAAGACGCTGACAAGGAGGGGCCCCCATCGATTGAAAGCAGGCATTTAAGGACCATAATCCAAAAAGTACCCAAAAGTGTGAAGTAAATCCTATTATTAAACATGTTAGAGCAGAAAGGCCTAGCCCAATCGACATAAAATAACGCGCATTCGATCGATCACTGAAGGCACCACTAATAGATTTCCCTACCCCATAAATAATAGCAAAAGCTGTCATAACCCAACCCAGCTCAGTCTTCGTATACCCTAAAGAAGATTCAAGGGTTGGAATGG
>CAYUAL010000065.1:0-2577 GCA_964442815.1 uncultured Alphaproteobacteria bacterium
TTCCCTCTCCAAAATATAAAAATGATGAAAAATCTATCTGAAATAAATCTAGAAATTCTCCGACGGTGCTTTCTTCCTTAACCCCTGGAGTATGCCCTATAAAAATACAATTCTTTTTAAAAGTTATATCATAAAGACTTAAGTTTTTTTGTTGAAAATAAAGCTGTCCTTGTGAAGGCAAAAGAAGTGTTGCACACATTTTTAAAAAGGTTGTTTTTCCACATCCGTTAGCACCCTGGATGAAAAAAGATTCTCCAGGAAAAAAAGAAAAAGAGATGTTCTTAAAAACCCATCCTTTTCCCCATGAAAAGCTAAGTTTTTCTCCTTTTAACAAGATGTTTGTTTCCCTTATTCTTTTTAAAAGTCTATAGCCCTTCCATTCTTTTCCCAATCCCCATAACGGGTAGGTTCTAGAGGAAGTATTTTTTTCTGTTCCTTAACCAATTTTTTTTCATTAGCCTTTTGAGTATATAATATGTGCTTCTCTTGAGAGTTTTTAACGGATATATTCATTTTTTACGTCTCTTCTACCTATTTTATATGCCTTTAAAAGGTTCCTAAAAGATAAAGCTTGAGATAATCCCGTATATAATAGCTTACCCCCTTTTGCTTTTTTTTTCGCAATAGAAATTTGTTGCTCTTCTAAAAAAGTAAACATTGGAGAAGTATTTTTTTTACGGTTTAAAAATCTTATTTTTCTTATATAGGTAGGGGCTCTAAAAATAAGAACTTCCTTTTCTTTAAATATTTTCCCTTTTAAAATTTCATAAAAAAGAGGAATTTCTAAAAAAACGGCTTTCCTTCCCTGTCTATTTAAAAGGTGAATATATTTCTCTCTTTCCTTTTTAACAATCGGATGAAAAAAACCTTCCAATTCTTTCAGCTTCTTAGGATTCTGTCTTATTTCTTTGTGTATTTGCGAGTTATCAATGTTCCCCTTTTGCAAACAAGCGGCTGGGAAAAGCTCTTGTATTTTTTGAATATTTTTTGGATCTTGAAAAGCCTTACGAACAACTTCATCTGCATTCCAGTAAGGAACTTTCACTACTCTAGACAACTGCTTCATTAATGTTGTCTTTCCAGCAGCCATATTCCCAGTAAAGATAAATTGCTTCATAAGCCCAAACTTTACCTTAAAAGTTTTTCCTCCATTTTTGGATAAGTATCACGTATAAACTTTAATAAAATCCAACTGCACAAAAGACAAATAGGTACCATCATAATAGCAGCTTTATACTCTTCTACACCATATAGAGGAATGTTCTCTAACATCTTTTGGCCATTCCAAGACCATAAAACATCTATTATTTCCCCCATTAACGGCTGAAAAATAATAGCGCTGAAAGTAACTATCGTATTAGTAAAACCAATGGCTGTCCCACTTAAAGAATTAGGAGCCGATTCTTTTATACTGGAAAAACACAATATCTGCCCACTGGTAAAAAACCCAATCATAAAAAGAAGAACATAAACTATATTCAAAGAAAGCTTTGGGCACCAAACCATAGTTAAAAATAAGAAAAGCGCACCTAAAGCACACCAAGACATCACTCGGGTTCGTGTTTCAAAATAATCTGATATCCATACAACAAGAGGACTACCTACACCTACACCTATAAAAAGCATGATACTTGCAGAGGAAGCCACATCCATTTCAACCCCAAACCTATGCATAAGATAAGGAACAGACCATAACTCTGTAAACGCAGAAATAGGTAAATACATAAGACATCCTACTAATGCAATAAACCAAGCTTGCTTACTTTTAGTAAGGGTTTTTAACCCTTTAAAGATTTTTCTTTTTTCTATTTCCTCATGAAAATTTGGATGTCTCGAACTTTTGTCACGGATTACCATCCAAGAACATACCATCATACCTATACCTGCATAAGCAGCAAAAAGCATCGCATCCCGCCACCCATATGTCTCTACTCCTATAGCAAAAGGCTTTCCTGCAAAAGTACCTCCTAATGTACCTAACATATTTGTTAGCCCGCATATAAGAGCAAATTTCGAATGATGAAACCACTGGGAAGCTATTTTTAAACAACTTAAAAATGCACAAGCTGAACCAGCTCCAATCAAAAATCTACCTATCTGTGCAAGAAGAAGACTATCTGCTTGCGCAAAGAAATAACTCCCTATAGCACATAAAAAAGCTGAAAGAGTAATAACTTTACGAGCACCCAACCAATCTATAATAAATCCACAAGGGATCTGAAGAGTTGAATATGCGTAATAATAACATGAAGATAGAATTCCTAGCGCTGTGGAAGAAACCGAAAAAGTACGCATCAACTCTTCCGTCATGGTGGAAGGAGAGACTCTTAAAACCATCTCATAAAAGTAAAAAGCACCTGCACACAACCATATGGACCAAGCTTTTAAAGCATAAGAAAAATCTTTTTTTCTTATACTTTTTTCCACATAATTTTCTTCTAACATCGTATTAACATTTACTTTCATAAAATAACTTCTTTAAAAAATTTCCACCCTAGAAGCTGCCATATAAACAAAAAGAAAACAGAAACTCAAGCTCTACTTTTAAACAAATATTTTCCTGAAGCACACAAACTC